>LVVU01000126.1:1293-2459 GCA_006954465.1 Candidatus Methanoprimaticola hominis | reverse complement strand
AAGTCGATGTCGCAGTCGAGGCCACCGTGACCGTCGACTCCACCGACTACGAGTACTCCGCCACCGGCAAGTTCACCGGCATGGAGGATGGAAGCATCAGGAACATCTCCGTCGTCGACGCGACCGTCGCCGTCCCCGAGGAGAAACCCGATCTGGAAGCAGAGGTCACCGCAGCGAACTTCGCCAACGGAATCGCCTCCGCCACCGTAAAGGTCGTCAACAACAGCGACCGCGACATGACCTACCTCATATCAGCCGGCAGCGCCTGGTCCCTCGACAAGGCATGGTCCGTATTCGTCGAGCACGGCTCGTCCAAGACCGTCGACATCACCGGAACCTACGATGCAACCCGCGTCGCGCCCGGTCTCGACAACGTCACTGTCATCGTCAAGGACATCAACGGAACCGATACAGTCACCGTCAAGGTCGCAGCCAACAGCGCCTCTCAGACCGGATCCCTCGGAATGGATGTGCTGACGGCCGCCGACGAGAACGGTCCCAGCGACAAGGTCTCCGCATCCCAGTACATGTACGCCGTGAAGTTCGTCAACAAGGACGTCTTCGCCAAGCAGGTCAGCCTGTCCGGAATCTCCGCGACCGGATGGTCCTGCAGCATCGTCGATGCTGATGGAAAGCTCGTCACCGGCATCGACAAGCCGATCACCGTCTACGGTCTCCAGACAGTCACCTACTACATCTCCTTCATGAAGGAGGCGTCCGAGAAAGGCGACAAGGATACCGTTCCGACAGCGAACGTCACGTTCACCTACGACGGAGGATCCGCCAGCAAGGAGCTGAAGTCCACCGCCGTCGCAGTCGAGACCGATTCCACCAGCGTCTCCGGCGGAGATGCCATGATGGAGAGGTCCGGAATGCCTGCGGGCGTCTGGTTCCTCGTCGCGGTGATCATCCTGATGCTCATCGCGATCTTCTGGCTCGCCAGCAAGAGGGGGGTGTTTGGACGCAAGTGAACACTAAGATCATGATGGCCGTCGCCCTCGTGACGATGGCCGCCTTCTGTCTCGCGCCCCTGGCGGAGTCCGAGGCCGTCTACTACAACGTGGACGGGGACTCCGTCATCGGCACCGAGAACAAGGCCGAATACACGATATCGTACTCCAACCACGACTACGACAGCTACGCCGACGTGAACATGTCCGTCACCT
>LVVU01000126.1:0-1271 GCA_006954465.1 Candidatus Methanoprimaticola hominis | reverse complement strand
CGGATCCACCGTGAGCAGCGGGGTCAGCCCCAGCTCCGGCGATCTGACCAACGACGTCTCCGCGACCGTCACGGTGACCGCACCCAAGACCACCGGCAGCTACAAGCTCG
Source organism: Candidatus Methanoprimaticola hominis (assembly GCA_006954465.1). Classification (GTDB taxonomy): domain Archaea; phylum Thermoplasmatota; class Thermoplasmata; order Methanomassiliicoccales; family Methanomethylophilaceae; genus Methanoprimaticola; species Methanoprimaticola hominis. The sequence goes on along the minus strand of LVVU01000126.1, from coordinate 1,161 downwards.
TCGTGGAGTACAAGCCCACCGTCTCCTACACGGATTCCGAGGGCAAGACCGTCACAGTCCCCTCGGACGACCTCAAGAAGGAGACCGAGTTCAGGATCAAGGTCGTCACCCCGATCACCCTGTCCGTCACCCTGAAGAACGACTCCAACATCGACCTCACCGGCTACGGAGTCTACTTCTGGATCAACGGAGACAAGGTGGACGACAGCTACACCACCGTCAACCTCGCCAAGGAAGGTACGGCAACCGTGACCTACAAGTGGGTCACGGACTCGTCCAACGGAAAGTACTCCTATTCCGTCCAGCCCGCCGATTCCGGCAATCTCGTGCAGATCACCGGCCTCGGAGAGGAGTACACCTTCTACATCGGCGACAACAGCTACACGGCATGGATCGCACTGCTGGTGATCTTCGTCATCATCCTGATCCTGGTGCTCGTGTGGGTGTACAGGAAGCCCGTCAAGAACTACGGGAAGCCCAAGTCCAGGCGCTGATGCGCCATGGGGGCTCCGGCCCCCGCAAACCTCTCCAAACCCTTTGAAAACCGCTTTTCATTTCTCCGAGCCTCCTTCCGGAGGCTCTGTGATCGGTTCCGCCGATCCGTTCCCATCCCGTTCCCTGCAAGGCGGCACGCTGCGGTTCCGGAGCATCCCGTCGGTACAGTTATTAGTCCGTGCCAGTTGTTCCATCCGAATCGTTGTTAGAGGGGTCCGACCGAAAGGAGATGAAGGCCCTGCGAGCGCGGCTCCGCCGTCCTCGGACGGTGTGGCGGGAGGAGTTCTCCGGCTCCGTCGCCGAACCGGGTTCATCCCGGGAGGGACATCGTTCCTCACCCCTGCAAGTGGCATGCCGGCCGAAGGTCAACCCGTCCAGCCGTCATGTCGGGCTGCAGGGGACCTTTCTTCACAACTGCCTGTAGAATCTGTCCGCGAGATGCGCACGGTAGAGTCCGTCTCCCCTGCGCTTCCTGAGCGCGGGATCGGGGGACGGGATGAATTCCAATCCTTCGTAACGGACGTCGGTCAGCGTCAGCCCCTCCGCAGGAGCCAGTCCGAAGTTGGACCATCCTCCGTCGAGGCCCGCCTCCACGCGAGATACGTCTATGCGTCCGGTGCCGACCCTGATGACCGAGGATGCGATCCTGCGGATCATGTTCCAGAG
>LVVU01000125.1:4896-6692 GCA_006954465.1 Candidatus Methanoprimaticola hominis | reverse complement strand
CTACGCCGACGCCGTTCTGATGATGTCCGAATGCTACGCCGAGCAGGAGAACATCGACGAGTCGATCCGCTACGGCTCGTTCCAGGAGCCCGAGAAGGGCACCATGACCGCTGCGGTAGAAGCGGCGGAGAAGGCGGCCAAGGACTGGTCCAAGGTCCCCGCTCCGGAGCGTGCCGCGTACTTCAAGTTCTATCTCAACGGGCTCAAGGCCAGGAGGCTCCATTATGCGGCCCTCGTATCCGTCTCTTCGGGAATGACCCGTGTGGATGCCCTCAACGAGGTCGATTCCCTAGCCAAGGCCATCGGATCGATGATCGAGCAGGCCGATTCTCTCAAGGTCCGCGGAGGAGGCGTCTGGGCCGTCATCACCGAGCACAGCTCCCCTCTTGCATCCCCTGTGGCCTATGCCATCGGAGCAGGGAACGCCGTGGTCATGAACCCGTCCAACAAGTGCCCCATGCCCATCTTCGACTTCTACACGACGATAGAGAAGTTCGGACTGCCCGGAGGCGTCCTCAATCTCGTCGTCGACAGGAACGAGGCCGAATCGACCCAGGAGCTGGCCAACGATATGAGGCTCCGCGGCGTGGTCGCATCCGGTTCCGGGGACAGGATGGAGGACATGATGTTCCTCCAGGTCGACGACGAGCTGAGGTTCATCAACAATCTCAAGGGGATGAGCCCCGCACTGGTCTACCGTCCCGGCGATGTCAAGGCCGCCGCCAGGAACATCGTGGAGTCGGCGTTCTCCTACAGCGGACAGCGTATCCATTCATGCTCCAAGGTCATCGTCACCATGGACGAGCAGCAGAGGCTGGTCGATGCCATCGTCGAGATCATGAAGGACCTCGTCGTCGGCGATCCGATCTACGACAAGACGTTCACCGGGCCTGTCATCAGCAAGGCCGCTGCCGAGAAGTTCAAGAGCCTGGCGTACGAGAACGCCGCATTCGTGATATCCAAGGCGCCCAGGTGTCTGGATTCGGATCAGTCCAACTACGTCTCTCCGATCGTCCTGTCAGGTCTGGACGAGGAGAACGAGCTCGGTTACATGGATTCCGGACTTCCGATCCTCGATATCAAGGTCGTCGGGTCCTTGGATGAGGCGTTCGAGGAGCTCTCGAACACCGAGTGCGGCATGTCCGCAGGGATATTCTCGAAGGATGCCAAGGTCATCTCCAGATTCAAGGAGGAGGCAGAGGCGCCGGTCCTCTACGTCAACGAGAGCAGCAGGTCCCTGAGCCCCGTGGCGGATCTGGACCTCAAGGCCTTCTGACATCGTCCAGGATGCGGACGTTCTTCGCGAGGCCTTTGAGGCTCCTCGCCAGGGCGTTCACATCCTTCTTCCTGAAACACGGCAGCGGCTCCCTGGGCATGAGCAGTATGAACTCCTTGTGCCCGGGGGTGCGCTTCGCGATCTCGACGATCTCATCCGAGGTCAGCTTCCCGGGATCCAGAACGGGGCAGATCGCGAACGGGATGTCGTAGGATCTCAGCATCTCGATGCTGCGCATCTGCTCGGCCCCCGGGATTCCTTCCAGGCGGAACGCCACACGGTCCACGTAACGGGCTCCGACTATGTCGCTGAGCGCCGCCGTGTCGAACCCGGAGGTCACGAGGACGGTCGGGAGCATCGGGGTCCTGAACTGCTTGAGGAAGCTGTGGATGCCCGGGATCGATTCGGCGTCCCCTTTCTCCTACATCAGGAGGACGGCATCGATGGAGTCCTTGTCGCCGCGGATGGTGTTGGCCACCTCCACGGTGCTGTATTCGCCGGAGCCGTCATCGTCGCAGAG
>LVVU01000125.1:0-4691 GCA_006954465.1 Candidatus Methanoprimaticola hominis | reverse complement strand
TATCCAGGTCGTCCAGGATCGTCAGGGATCCTCCTGCCGACAGCGATACGGTGGAGACGGCGAGGGCGTATTCCCCCGACCATGATCTGGAGACGATCGGCAGCTCGGGGAGATCCCCCGACTCCATCATGCGCCTGATGCGCACGGTGGATTCCAGGCATCCCTTCATGCTGATCGAGGACGGATTGATCATGATCTCCTCGATCCCGCCCTCCATCGCCGAGTCGATCAGCCTCTCCAGCGTCTCCGGGTCGGATGAGGACAGGATGATCGGGCAGTTGAACATCGATGCGATCCCCACGAGAGCATCCTGATCGCCGTCGGACGACATCAGGGTCGGGGATCCGTCCTTCAGACAGACCGCGGCTTGGATCAGCGCAGGCGACAGGATGGAATCCACTATGACGCGCAGTCCGAGAGCCGAGGCAGCTCTTGCAGTCTCGCACAGGGCTTCGGCATCCATCGCATCGTCCCTCACGCAGACGGCACCCATGTGGGGCATCATCTGCGACAGGACCGAGAGGATCTCGATGCGTTCCTGGAGACGGTCGTCGTCCAGAGCGTCGGAGACAGATAGCGCGTAGGCGGGAGTCGTTCTCATGGTATCACAGATCCGCGAGTTCCTCGCCGTATACGCGGGCCATGTCCGCTGCGCCGGGTCCTCTGACGATGACGGCATCCGCTCCTGCCAGCATGGCCGTCAGCGCAGCCTCTCCTTCGGTCATGGACGCGCCGCGCGCATCGTCGAATCCCATCTCCCAGACGGGGGTGGCGTCGTAGACCACCGGTGCATCGCATCCCTCATCGCCCTCCAGGGCGGATTCGCGGAGGGATCTCATGAGCATCAGAGGGGTGCTGTCGGGGAACATGCCGGTGACCAGGAGCATCCTCTTCTCATCCGGCGGGATGGAGCGGGCTTCATCGATTTCCGATACGGGATGGGCCACCGCGTGGTTCCCGGGGGAATCCGGCGAGCCCATGAGGACGAGTATCGAATCCGTGACCGCGGAAGCGACGGCATCCAGGACCTCCGGGTCGCCGCTGACGGCCACCGGGAGCCTCGTCCTGTCGGATACGGCTCTGGCGAGGGCCGAGGCCTCCTCCGCATCCAGTCCGTCGGTCCTCAGGCATATGCCGTCGGCGCCGATCTCCTTCCACATGACCGCCCATTCGCAGGGGTCGTCCGCTCTTCCGGAGAACATCGAGGCCACGAGCTCCTCGCATTCGGAAGGTATGCCCTGGATCTCTCCGAGGACCATCGGCCTCCTGCGGCGGGCCCCGTCCTGATCGAGGAACGGGCGTGTGCATGCACCTCCTGCCGCGTAGTCCCCTCTTCCGAGGACGACCTCGCGGAGCTGTCTGCGAAGGGTCATCTGAGTTCCGTGAACTCCTTGACCTCGTAGATGCCGTTCAGACCCTCAACGCTGTGGGGGAGCCTCTCGCGGATCTCGTCGAAGGACAGGTCGCTCTTGCCGATGTCCATGACCAGTTCGAGGTACATGGTCTCGTAGCAGATCTTGATCTTGCTGAAGACGGAGATCAGGTTGACGTTCCATCCGGCGATGACGTTCAGGACCTGCTCTATGCCTCCGGGGCAGTCGGGCATCTCCATGCCGGCCTTGACCAGGCGGGTGCCCTCCTTGAAGAATGTGATGGAGAGGATCCACGCATCCGCGTCCATGGTGATCAGGACGTTCTGGCCGTCGATGTCCTTCAGGATGTCGCCGTACTGGTCGTGGACGTCGAAGCCGCCGTCGACGATCTGGGTCGGGTATCCTCTGCGGATCTCCTCTTTTCCGCCGGGTGCGCGGGCACCCTTGAAGAGCCTGCCGATCTCGGCGGGCTTGATGTCGATCCTTCTGATCTTGGAGACGGATTCGTCCTCCATGGCCTTCAGGGACTCGAACTCCTCTCTGAGGATGTCCCCTTCGCCGGCGAAGTTCAGGTCGGCCATGAGCTTCCAGACGATCACGGTGTCGGATATGCCGTTCAGCGAGATCGAGTTCAGGATGTTGATCTCGCGGGAGGCCAGGAACTTCGCCGCCTGGGCGCTCGATCCGGGGACGTCGTCCAGGTACATCGTGATGTGGGTCAGCGTCCTGTAGTTCTCCTGAGGGAACATGGATAGTATGATCTCGTAATCCTTCGGACCCTCTGCGGGATGCTTGAACAGGGTGCTGTAGACGATTCCGCCGTCGACGAGCCCCATGGTGTCCGACATCCAGTTGTCCACTTTGATGGACGAGCCCTTGACCTTGGCGAACTCCCAGATCTTCATCGGGCGGCATCATGCCTGGCAGATAGAAATAGTGTTGCACCGGGGTTCAGTCCTCTTCGTCCCCGCGGGGAGGGTAGAGGTTCTTCGGAGATGTCAGAGGCTGGGTCCAGACGGGGTCCTTCTCCAGTCTCTCGATGTCCAATGCCAGATTGCGGAGGCTTCCTCCGTAGTTCGGATCCGACGCGATCCTCCGGATGGTCTTGGAGTCCTTCCCGGAACGGGATTCCACTCCCGACATCCTGAGCGCCCCGTCCATGAGGTCGGCGGCCCTCATGAGAAGGGTCTGGGCCTCCCTGAGCATGGTGGCACGGGTGGTGGAATCCACCTTGGCTCTGCGGGTGATCTCGTATCTGGCGGGTCTGGTCTCCGTTCCCTTGGCGGCGTATCCGCAGCGCCTGCAGTTGCGGCTCATCTCCACGGTGCCGCCGTCCAGGGTGCGGTTGCGTACGGCGAACAGCTCGCTCCCGCACACGGGGCACAGCTCCCCGACGTCCTTGTCGGCCGATGCGTATCTGATCTCGATGGAGATGATCCCGCTCTCGATGCCTACGCGTCTGACCCTCTCCGGCCCCACCCTGTACAGGGGGTCCGTGAACGCCAGCTCCGCCGACACGGCATCGCACAGCTCCTGCTGGGAATGCATGCGGGGGGTGCGGACGAGGCAGTCGTCGATGGCTCTGGCCACCTGCTCGTCACGTGGGATCCGGTAGGTCATGCCTACCCAATCGACAGCATACGTATAATCTTCGCTACTGGGATTTTATACCGATGCTTCAATTCGGAGGCGCTAGCGGAGGTGGCCGAGCAGGCCAAAGGCGCGGGACTTAAGATCCCGTCCTTAGTGGTTCGTGGGTTCGAATCCCACCCCCCGCACCATCCCATCCATTCGGATATCCATATGGTATCCGTACCGTCGGTATCGGGCCTTCCGAACATCATACGTCGTGGCTAGAACTATATATCTCCATGTGGTGAGTCGAATCATGACTGAGAAATCCAACGAATTCAAGGTCCAGCTCCTTGAGACATTCGCTTCTCTGATCACAGCGGCCTTCGGATTGGTCGCTGCGCTGGCATGGAACGAGGCCATCAAACAGATGGTCGCCGCGGTGTTCAGCTCCTCCGACGACCTCGTAGGACTCTGCGTCTACGCGATCATCGTCACGGTTCTCGCCGTCATCATGACCATGCTGATCGCCAGGTCCCTCAACAACGCCAAGAAGGCGCTGGATCTCGCGAAGGAAGACAAGGAGTGATCCACTCCTCTGATCCCCTCCGGGGGATCAGGAAAACATTTTCGCATTCTTTATCTGCCTCTTGCGGTTGTTCACGTAGTTGATGAGGCTCATCCCTGTGAGCTCCTCGGACTGCGGACCCTTCCTGACGAAGAACGTCTCGACCTTCCCTTCCTTCAGGAAGACCGGTTTCTCGCACGGGTCGCATTTCACGCGGATCACGGTCCTGTTATCGAAATCGACCATGAAGAAGGAGATGCACGGCAGGAACGCGGATCCGATCTGAGACGCGATGAGGTTGCTCAGGTGGAGTCCCATCTTGTCCTTGTTGTCGAAGGATGCGACATCCGCCCCGATGATCGCGCCGTCGTCGGCCACTCCGATGAGGAGGTTCCCGCCATCCGAGTTGAGGAACGCGACGATCGTCTTCAGAACGGCCTTCTCCATCCTCTTGTCGGTCTCCCCCGTCTGAAGATTCGTCCTGAGGGTCGATTTGAATTCGAGCCATCCGGATTCTCCTTCCTCGATCAGCTTGAGGATATCCGTCCTCTGCATGTCGTCCATGCCGATGATCTCGGAGTTGTCCTCGAGGAACGAGTTGATGATGCCTCCGAAGATGTTCTCGCGTCTCTCGAATCCGTAGATCAGCGCCACGATGAACGAACCTACTAGGATCAGGCACATCTCGACGACCAGCTGGTCGATGTCGTATCCCAGCTCCCTGTCGAGGATCACGACCTGGGCGATGTACTGGACGATCCTTATCATTGCATAGGATGCCAGGGCGATGGAGATGGAGATGAAGCCGACCACGCGACGGTCCTCGTCCCTGATCCCGGGCATGGACTTCAGGAGGATGTAGATGAGGATGAGGCCGAGGAGGCCTAGGTTGATCCCTGTGAGAATCCCGGCCACCGCGGTGAGGAGGGCATTGTCCCCGTTGATGGAACGGCCTGTGAACGCCACGAAGAATGCAGAGACCACGAGGACGACCATCGCAGGAGGCACATGGATGCTCTTCCTGTCCACGAAGAGGGCCATACCGAGCACCAGGATCATCGGCAGTCCGACGAGGGCCTCGCCCATGTCGCCGAAGAAGAGTCCCAGAACGGTCATGACGGTTATGGCGCTGAATGCCAGCCAGTAGAAGATGTACGTGCCGTGCCTGAGCTTCAACG
>LVVU01000124.1 GCA_006954465.1 Candidatus Methanoprimaticola hominis | reverse complement strand
TTGGCGAGTTCGCGGGCGACGGTGCACATGAGGATGCGCAGGCCTCCCTCATGGCACATGAATCCCCTGACCGGTTCCACCTGGTATCTGCGTCTGCATTTGGGCGCGTGGGCTCCTGCCAGAGGGGCCATGTCCGTCGCGGTGACGGCCAGTATCCCTTTCTTCCCGACTCCGCGTATCGCGGACTGCAGGAACGGCACAGGGGAGCCGAAGGGGTCCAGGTCGACGTAGTTGAACGTCCTCTCGGAGAACAGCACATGCATGTCCTTGTTGGATGCCTGGCAGTTGGTCAGGTTGTTGAGCTCGATGTTGCGCTCGATCCAAGGCATCGCTGTGGCGGAGATGTCGTTGGCCACCACCTCGGAACCGGGGACCTCGTTTGCTATGCGGACGGATCTGGATCCGGTGGCCGCCATTGCGTCTCCGACGGTTATGGAATCGCGGCCGAGGGCTCTGAGGAGCATGACGCTGACGTCGCGGTTGAACGACATCTGCTCGTTGAAGAACACGGGGCCGATCTTCTTGCCGGGGCCGTGGGTGGAATGCTGAAGGGGAACGCAGATGTCTGTCGATCCCTCGCGGATGACGGAGCCTTCGGGGCTCAAACGTTCTCACCGCTCATCAGACGGACAATCTTATAAGGAAGCAGGTTGCGGTTGGTGGGGGTAACTTCGAGGATGCGGACGTCGTCCCTCCTCCTGATGTCCTGCAGCAGGGGGTTCCTCGATTTCTTGTGAAGGGTTATGATCATGGGCTTGTCGGCATCCAGCGCCTCTTTGACGGCATCGATGAACGCCTCGGACTCGACCTCCATCTTCCCGACCTCGTCGATGACTATGATGTCGCAGCTCTCAATCGCCTCTTTTATAGCCTTGACGCCGATGGCTTCGAGCTTGGAGAGGTCCACGCCGATCTTCCCAACCATGATGCGGCTCTCGATATCGGTGCTGGCGAAGACATCCGTCTCGCCTGTCAGAAGGTCGCGCACCGTGAAGCCGGTCTTGTGCCTGCCGTCTCCGACGGGCTCGTCGATCATGCCGCCGATCCTGAGTTCCCCGTCCTGAAGCATCTCGATTACACGCAGGAGCGCGTAAGTTTTGCCGGAACCAGGAAGTCCGGTGATTCCAATCTTGATATCAGCGATCATGAGCAACACGCCAGACGATAGGTCGGCCTACCCTGTATACCGGGGTTCTTATTTTAAAGCATCGAGCGAAATCGCTGGATGGATGGAATGTCCGATATCGATAACGCGGGATCGCTGCAGGTCGGAGACGAACATCAGCGGATAACGGAGCTCCTCGTCGTAGCGGATCTCAGCAGTGACGGCCGCATCGCCGATGCGTATGGTGATCACGGCATCTATCATCTCTCCGGTGAGCGATGAGTACGAATACTCATCACCTCCCTCCGGAATCGAGTCGCGGACGATGGTCACGCGCGCCTTCTCGACGTACGGCTGCACCTCGATGGCATCGGACATGGCCTTCTCGAGGCCCTCGACGCTCTTCAGGCTGACCGGGGCCCCTACGAACTGGTGGTAGAGGGTGCCCATCTTGATCCCCGCCTCGAACAGCGCTCTATCCCTGTCTCCGCAGACGAATCTCTCCGCCGCGGTGCTCTCCCTGTCGGCCATGATGGGGCGATATCAGGTCCGTATGTAATTGTTGGCCTCGTCGGAGTTCAGGAGTACATCAGGTCCTTGCGTATGGCGCTCGGGGGGATGAGGTTCTTCAGCTTCCCGTCGTTGATATCGACGGTGTTGAACGCCACCTGGATCAGATGGGCTATCGTCCTGACCGACGGCACCTTGTCGAAGTAGCTCTGGACGATCTTGAAGTAGATCTTGTCCTCGTCGGTGGACATGTAGAACCCGCCGTTGTTGATCGTGTTGTTCAGGGTGTTGAGCTCGGGAACCAGCGTCCTGCGGGCCTCGGGAGGGAACTCGAACATCAGGTAGCAGTAGATGTTCAGGGTCCTGTTCTCGTCGTCCGACATGATGGCCATGCCGATGGGGAGGTCGTCCCCCATGGCGCTCAGGATGATGCCGTTGCCCTCGGTGATGTACTTGAGGTCCATGGAGTCCAGCGCCCTGGATGCGTTGATCAGCGCCCTGTGCCCGGTCGGTTGTCCGAACATCCACCTCGCCTCTTCTCCAGAGGGATGTACTCGCGGGGCTGGACAACGTTGACGTAGGCCGGACGGAGGATCTTGTTGGATGTGATGAGCTCCTCGAGCCTGTGGGCGCTCCATCCTACGATCCTCGCGGTCGCGAAGAGCGGGGTGTAGAGCTCCCGGGGGATGCCCAGCATGTCGTAGACGAATCCGCTGTAGAAGTCCACGTTGGCCGTCACGCTGGTCGCGTGGGGGCGCTTGGACAGGATGAGCTCGGGGGCTATCCTCTCCACAGTCTCGTAGATGCGGTAGTCGTCCATCCTCCCCTTCTCCTCGGCGAGCTGCTTGACGAAGGATTTGAAGACGAGCGCCCTCGGATCGGATTTGGTGTAGACCGCGTGCCCCATCCCGTATATCAGACCCTGGTGGTCGAAGGCCTTCTTGTCCAGGATGTCCGACAGGTGCTTCCTCATCTCAGACTCCTTCTCGGGGTGCTTGACATGGCGCTTGATGTCGTCCATCATGTCCATGACCTTCAGGTTCGCACCTCCGTGCTTCGGTCCCTTGAGGGAGGACATGGCGGCTGCGACGACCGCGTACGTGTCGGATCCGGAGGACGTGGTGACCCTGGTGGTGAATGTGGAGTTGTTCCCTCCGCCGTGCTCCATGTGGAGGACGAGCGCCAGGTCCAGGACGGTGGCCTCGAGCTCCGTGTAGGACTTGTCGGGCCTGAGCATGCGCAGGATGTTCTCCGCCGTGGACAGGTTGGGGTCGGGGCGGTGGATGTACATGCTCTCGTCGTTGATGTAGTGGTTGTAGGCGTGGTAGCTGTAGACGGTCAGCATGGGGAAGACGCTGATCAGGAAGATGCACTGCCTCAGGACGTTCTCGATGCTGTTGTTCAGCGCCTTCTTGTCGTAGGATGCGAGGAACAGGACGCATCTGGAGACGGAGTTCATGATGTCCCTGTTGGCGGCCTTCATGATGACGTCCCTGGCGAAGGTGACGGGGAGCTTCCTCTCCTCGGAGAGGTGCTTCTTGAACTCGTCCAGATCCTCCTCGTTCGGAAGCTTCCCGAACAGGAGTAGGTAGGCGCACTCCTCGAATCCGAACCGTTTGTTCAGGAATCCGGCGGTCAGGTCCTGGATGTCGTACCCGCGGTAGCGGAGCTTCCCCTCGCAGGGGACCTTGACGCCGTTTATCTTCTCGGTTCCGTCGACCTGGGAGATGCTGGTGAGACCCACGACGACGCCGTTGCCCTTGCTGTCGCGGAGTCCCTTCTTGACGTCGTACTTCTCGTAGAGTTCGGGAGCGAAGGTGTCGATCGACTCGCACATCTTCGACTTGTTCTCTATGAATCTCTTGTATTCGCTGTTCATGGGGGACCCCTCCCGCTTCCAACGCCGGAATCTCCGGACCGAAGCATTATAATCGCATGAAGTGGCCACGGTAAATAAGAATGTTGATGCCCTGTCAGAACGGAGGCGAATATGTTATAACCGCGCCGGTTCTGGAGAGTCCCATGGCGACAGTCAGCGCTCAGGACTGGATCGTGGAGGTCCCTGCAGGCGTCACGATAGAGGATGCGGTGCGTTCGGCGGGGCATACGCCGGATTCCTACATATTCCTCATCGGCGGAAGGCCGGTCCCGATGGATACCGTTCCTCCTGAGGGATCCGAGGTGAAGGCCCTCAGGGTCGCCTCCGGCGGATGATCAGCCCTTCGCGATCTCCAGCAGGGCGTCGAAGTCGAATCCCGCCTCGATGGCGGCATCGAGCATGATGTCGATGTTGTCGAGGAACGCCTTCTGGGGGTCGTCCCCCTCCAGTCTCCCTTCGGACCTGGACAGAGAGTCCTCCTCCGGGAATCTCAGGTGAAGGTAGGGGAGCACCCCGAGGCACTTCATGCCGGTGAGCTCCTCGATCCTCTCGATCCCCTCCTTCAGGATGGACGGTTCGCCCCTGAACCTGTTGATGATGAAGCCCTTCATGAGGGGTCTGACATCATCGGGGATGAGTCTCCATGTGCCGTAGATCGCTGCGAACACGCCTCCCCTCTCGATGTCCCCCACCAGTATCGTCGGGACCCCGACCGAGCGCATCAGACCGACATTGGCCATGTCGCGCTCCATGAGGTTGAGTTCGGCAGGGGATCCGGATCCTTCGCAGACGACGAACCTGTGCTCCGACGAGAGCCTGCGGAACGCCTTCTCGATCTCCTTGCGTGCGGCGTCCCTGCCCTCCTCGGAATCCCCGGAGAGATCCACCAGGGGCCTCCCTCCGACTATCAGCTGGATCCTGCCGTCCCCGCTCGGCTTCAGAAGAACCGGGTTCATGTCCGTCTCCGGCTCGAGGCCGCAGCACCAGGCCTGGAAGGTCTGTCCCATTCCGATCTCCCCGCCGTCCCTGGTGGCATAGGAGTTGAGCGAGAGGTTGGACGCCTTGAACGGAACGGGGTCCAGTCCCTTCCTGGCAAGATACCTGCAGATCATGGCGCAGGTGACGGTCTTCCCCGCATCGGAGGATGTTCCGAGGACGAGGGCCCTCACATCCTCCCCTCCAGGATGTCCATGAGCTATGTCCAGATTCTCCTCGAAGACGTCCGCCAGCTTCTGGATGTTCTCCTCCAGGACCTCGTCGTAGTCCTTGGAGCATGTGGTGTCTACCGTCTCTCCGTCGTGCTTCACGTGGGACAGGAAGAAGGATCTGAAGGGCTTCTTGTCGAATATGCCGTGGAGATACGTCCCGTAGAGCATCTCGTCCTCGCGGACGGCGCCCTCCTTCTGCGGACCCTTGTCGAAGTTGTTCTCGATCTCGAACAGCGGGGTCTCGTGAACATCGGACATACCCATATGGAGCTCGTATCCGGTGATCCTCCCGCCGTCCCCTGCGAGCATGCGGCCGGTGCTGTTGACGACACGCTTCCTGTATTCGCCGAACGTGGTGGTCATGTCGAAGAATCCCAGTCCGGGGATGGTGCGCTTCACGCCTCCCTCTATGCCTTCGGGATCGCGGAGTTCGGACCCCATCATCTGGTATCCTCCGCAGATCCCTGCGATGGGGACCCTGCCGCGGAGCTCCCTGATGCGGTCTGCGATGCCATTCTCCTCCATCCACAGCATGTCGTTGACCGTGTTCTTGGTTCCGGGCAGGACTATGGCATCCACGCCGTCGAGGTCGGAGGGCTTCTCCACGAATACGACGGAGACATCCTCCAGGTAGAGGGGGTCCACGTCGGTGAAGTTCGCCATCCTCGGATACTTGACGACTCCGATCAGGCACCTCCCGTCGCCGCATCTCCGCATCCCTCTGAGCGCTTCCGAATCCTCGGATGGCAGGACGACATCCGCATGGGGTATCGTTCCTATGACCGGCACGCCGCAGATCCTCTCGAACTCGGGGATGCCGTCCCTGAACCTGTCGAGCTTCCCGCGTATGTTGTTGAAGATCACGCCTTTTATCCTGGATCTGTCCGGCTCGGGGATGAGTTCTATCGTACCCAGGGCGTATGCGAAGGCCCCGCCCCATTCCACGTTGACGACGAGGACGACGCTGGCATCCGCTACGACGGCGGCGCCCATGTTGGCTATGTCCTTGTCGTAGATGTTGATCTCCGCAGGGGATCCGGCGCCTTCCATGATGACGTAATCGTACCTCTTCTTGAGGAACTCCACGTTCTCCTTCACGATCCTCCTGCCGGGTCCCGGGACGAATTCGTCGTAGTACGATTCCACGTCGTAATCCGCGTAAGGCTTCCCGCAGACGATGACCTGGGACACGGTGTCCTTCTTCGGCTTCAGGAGGATCGGGTTCATGTGGCTGTCCGGGGTCTTGAGGCAGGCGGCCTTGGCCTGGACGGTCTGGGCCATGGCTATCTCCGTCCCCATGCGGGTGGCCTTGGCGTTCAGGCTCATGTTCTGGCTCTTGAACGGGGCGACCAGATGCCCTTTCCTCTGCAGGATCCTGCATATCGCCGCGACGGTGACGGATTTCCCCGCGTCGGAGGTGGCTCCGACCACCATCATGGCCTTCCCCTCGCGGTAGAATCTCTTCTTCACATCCGCGAAGATGTCCTTGAACCGGGGGTCCTCGGCAGAAACGATGCCGAGGCGTCCGACCTCCTCCATGATGTATCTGCAGACCTCGGTCCTGTGGATGAGCAGGCAGTCCGAGCAGGCCCAGACATCTCCGTGCTTCCCCTTCAGATTGCATCCGAGGTCCTCGTCCATGCAGGGATAGAACGGGCAGTAGCAGAATGTGCAGTCCTGCCCCTTGAAGTGACATGGATTGTATTCGCACGAGAGGTCGCTGCCGATCCAGCCCCTCCTGAGTTCCTCGTCGACCTTCTTCTTGATGCAATCCATGATAACGGGCGGTCATCGCGGTCCATGATAATATTGTATCCTGTTTCCCGACTCCCGTCGGAGGCCTCCAGAGGGGGTTTTTCGGCGACCCCCCGGTTCCGTTTATATCATGGTATTAAGATGCTAGAGCATGGGTGCAAATTTCAGATTCGTTCATTGCGCCGACCTTCATCTGGGGGCCCGTTTCAAAGGGGTCTCGGAGAAGGATCCGAAAGCGGCGGAGCGCATGAGGATGTCCGTATTCGAGTCGTTCTCGCGCATCGTCGACAGGGTCATAGACTCGAGGGCGGACGCCCTGTTCATCGCAGGGGATGCCTTCGACGAGTCGACCCTCACACCGAGCACGAGGATGTTCCTCGTGGATGAGCTGGTACGCGCGAAGGTGCCCGTGTTCCTCTCCCGCGGGAATCACGACCCGCACACGTCATGGGAGGAGAGCATCCCGATGCCTCCGAACGTGCACGAGTTCGGGACCGAACCGGAGAGGGTGGACATCCCCGGAGTGGAGGGTGCCGAGGCCGTCGGAGCGAGCTTCGCGGACTGGCATGACGAGAGGAACATCCCCTCGATGCTCCGTGGCTCGCCCGACAGATTCACCGTCGCCTGCGTCCACTGCGACGTCGATGCCGTGGATGCGGAGTACAGCTATTCCCCATGCTCCCTGAGCGATCTCAGAGGCCGCGGGGTGGACTACTGGGCCATCGGCCACATACACAAGCGCGCCGTCCTCTCCGAGGACCCCTGGGTCGTGTATCCCGGCAACATACAGGGAAGGAGCTTCAAGGAGACCGGGGAGAAGGGGGCGTACCTGGTGGAGGTCCGCGACGGACGCGTGGCCTCGGCCGAGTTCTTCGCCACGCAGGGCATCGTCTGGTACGATGAGGTGGTGGACATCGCCGGGAAGGACATGGCCTCCATAACCGATGATCTCCGCAGGAGGATAGCACCGGGGTCCATCGCCAGGCTGGCATTCGTCGGCAGCGGGGAGATGGACAGGATGCTCCGGGAGCAATCCGACAATCTGAGGTCTCTGATCGGTTCGAGGATCGGATGCACGATCTCCGAATTCGATATCAGGACGGTCCCGCCCGTCGATATAGATGCCAGGAGGGGCGGGAAGGACATGATCGGACTCGTCATCGGCTCCGGGGATTCCCTCAAGGGATCCGGGAGGAACGCGATACTCTCGAAGCTGTCATCCAACCCCGTCATGGCAAGGAATCTGGAATCCTTCGAATGCATGACGGATGAGGAGCTGGATTCCATAGTCGACGAAGCCGTGATGGCCATCGTCTCCAGACTGGGGGTGGCCAGATGAGGATAGTCAGGATACGCATCGGCTCCTTCGGTGCTATCAGGGACCGCGACTACCGCGTCGACGAGGGTATGACGGTGTTCCATGGTCCGAACGAGAGCGGCAAGACCTCTACGATGGAGTTCATCCGCTCCGTCCTGTCCCCTACGAACGCCAAGAAGCTGTATCCGGCCCGCAACAAGTCGGACAACGGCATCCTGGATATCGTCGACGGGGATTCGGTGAAGGAGATCCGCTACGATTCGAAGAAGGTCATCGGCGATGTTCCCGCGGAGGTCCGGGGGATCGATCCCGCACTGTTCAGAGAGATCTTCGCCATGGATCCCGACACCCTCGACAAGTCCGATTCCATCACGAAGGGGGAGATCAAGAAGCGGTTCCTCACGGTACCCGGCGGGGACAGGCTCCCAGAGGCCATCAAATGGGTCGATGACGAGGTGAAGGACGTCGTCGGTCTGCGTTCGAACTCCGGTTCGAAGCTGCTCAGGATCAACGAATCGATAAGCAGGACAGAAGCCGAAGTAGCGGATATGAAGCGCAGGGCCGACGAGTATGGGGATCTCGCGGACAAGGCGGCGAAGCTGAAGGCACAGAAGGAGGCTCTCCAGCAGTCCGGCGACGAGAATCTGAAGACCCGTTCCATATACGAGAACTACAAGCGGAACGAGGGGAACTACAGGCAGCTCGAAGCCCTCAGATCGGAACGCGCATCGCTCGGCGAGTTCAGGGAGGTCACGGTCGACGATGTCGACAAGAGGGCGCGCCTGGTTGCCGAAGAGGATTCCGCCAAGAAAACATCGGAGAAGCTGGAGAACGATTATCGCGATGCCAAGGATGCTCTCGGCGGAGTCGACTACAGGAAGGTATCCGCCCAATCCATGAGGATCGAGAGGGTCGTCTCCGGACTCAGGCAGTACCATGCCGATGGGGATGCCATCGAATCGGCCCGTTCCAGGCCTGCGGAACCGACGCCCCTGCCGAAGGAGGCCCCGGCCAAGGGCGGCAGGACCATCGCTCTCCTCGGAATCGTGATAGCCGCGCCCGGCGCCGTCCTGGGGATAGCAGTATCCCCGGCATGCTTCGTGATCACCGCCGCAGGCATAGCCGTAGCCGCCGCAGGCGTGATCAAGGGGAGGGGCGGCAAGGCACCCGAACCCGCTCCCGTGCAGAGGCCTGCCGGAGTCGACGTACAGCCGTGCATCGAGAGGAGGCAATCCTATGAGAACGAGGTCAGGAGCCTATGCAGCGAGCTTGGAACGGCATCCTCGGGGATCGATTCTGCCGTAGGGGAGCTGGACAGGCTGCGTCATGCCGCTTCCGAGGTGGTTCGTC
>LVVU01000123.1 GCA_006954465.1 Candidatus Methanoprimaticola hominis | reverse complement strand
GGGAGGGCGTCCTCGGGAACGAGATCGTCCGCCTGAGGCAGACGGAGGACGGCGTGGACGTCGAGGGATGCGGGAGCGAATCGAGGATCCTGGATTACATGCGCTCCGGGGACGACCTGGAGGCCATCGTCTCCGAGATCTCCGAGAGGGATCCGTGCGTGGCCTCGCTGTCGGAGCGCTGCCCCGGCCTCCGCATCCTGAAGCAGGACGAGTGGGAATGCCTCGCGACATACCTCCTCGCGACGAATGCGAACGTCGCCAGGATCGGGAAGATGGTCGAATCCGTGTGCGATACCTTCGGAAGGGACCTTGGCGGAAGGCATGCGTTCCCCTCCCCGAAGGAGATCCTGGACAAGGCGGATCTCGTCTGCGGATAGGCTCGGATTCCGCGAACAGCGCTTCATCGAGCTCGCGAGACGCGTCGAGGACGGGGAGATCGACCCCGAAGGGATAGGAGAGATGGAATACGACGGCTGCGTGAAGGAGCTTATCGGCATCAACGGTGTCGGTCCGAAGGTGGCCGACTGCGTGGCCCTGTTCGGATACGGTCATCTCGAAGCGTTCCCGGTGGACGTCCGCATCTCCCATGTGATGGACAGGATGTACGGCGTGACCGGATCGTACAAGCGCGTCTCGGAATACGGACGCGAGAAGTTCGGAAGATACGCGGGATACGCCCAGGAGCTGCTCTACCACAGCGATCACATCCGAGTGGGATCGAAGTGGCATTTCGGAGGATACACTCCGGTCTGCTCCTTGTAGACGTATGCGAGAAGACCGTTCTGCTTGGTCCGGCAGCAGATGCGGCACACCTCCGAGTTGTAATCGGAGGTCCCGTCCACGATACGGGCGGCCGATTCCTTCACATC
This sequence comes from Candidatus Methanoprimaticola hominis, assembly GCA_006954465.1. Taxonomy (GTDB): domain Archaea; phylum Thermoplasmatota; class Thermoplasmata; order Methanomassiliicoccales; family Methanomethylophilaceae; genus Methanoprimaticola; species Methanoprimaticola hominis. The sequence goes on along the minus strand of LVVU01000123.1, from coordinate 4,224 downwards.
GTTCAGGAAATCCTCGTACATGGGCGCGGAGGAGTACTCGCCGCCGCGCTTCTTGCTGAGATACTGTGAGATGGCGGCGTCTGTCACCCCGAACGTCTTGGCCACCCCGGCCTGGGACATGCCGTGGCCGGAGACGAGCTCGCACGCGAGCTCCCTGCGGACAAGAGGCAGTATCTGCCAGACGACGACTTCGCAGGGGATCTTCATTGACTATACCAATCGCGTATTTCCTATAAGACGCTTAAGGCCGTTAACTCATGGCCCCAGATTCAGCTTCGAGTAGAACTCGGAGACGTCCCAGTCGTCGTCCTCCCTCTCCCTCTGACTCTCGATCCTCACACCGACCAGCTGGGCGGTCTCCTTCATGACCCTGGATGCGCGATCGGAACCCTCGAACTCCTCGACCTTGGCTCCGGAGGCGCAGATCTTGCCCTTGAACGAACCGATGATGGACGTTCCGTGCATCACGACCGAGCGCGTGGAGCCGCAGTGGCCCTTGATCATATCCCTGAGATACAGGTTGAGGTTGTCCTGGGAGTTGAGCACGAAAGCCTCCGCGAAGCGCAGCGGCTCCTTGCCGATGTCCGAGGCCTTCATCCACCTGAGCGTCGGGTCGTCCTCGGCGAAGAACCCCTTCTTCAGATATCCCTCGTCCTCCAGTTCGGCCAGGATGCGGCGGATCTCCGCCATCCTGCATCCGGTGTCGAGGAACGACGCGAGGAGATCGGCGGTGAACGAGCCGAATCCGTCGAAATGCCTGCGAGCGACCTCCTTGAGAGCCTCCATGCGGTCCATCCCGTTGTCCTTGATCTCGACGTAGCGCGAATCGCCCTGCTGACCTATCACGGATGCGTGGACGAGCTCGGAGATCGCGTCCGATGTGGCATCCTGGGAGTAGGGCGAATAGGAGAGGATGTCCTTCTTCGATACGGGCTGATCGCGCCTCACGATCCCCAGGACGTTCTTCGCGGGCTCGCTGAGAGGCCCGGCCTTGGCCGCCCTGTACAGGGAGGCCGTCTCCGGGGATGCGTATCCGACGTACGCGGGCATCAGGGTGGTCTTGATCGCACCCGTCCCGTCCAGCTGCTTCTTCAGGGAGGAACCGTCCTTGACGCGGACGATGAGCTCCTGATCGCCCCTGATATATCCTCTGATCCTCAGCAGGTCGGCGGCATCCATGACGCGATCGGTCTTGGATATGCCCTGCCTCCTGATCGCCAGGGACAGCAGCAGCTCCTCGGGGACCGCCCAGGGCTCGAACCTGCCCTTGGCGTAGAAGCCGTTGATAAAATGGTATCCGTTCGTTCTCAGGATATCCGCCATGGATTCGTCCAGATCGGCAGCGTCCTTGGTGAGGATCTCGCGGATGCGGACGATCTCCATGCCCTTCTGCCTGTAGAAGCCCATCATCCCGTCTATCGCGTCCAGGGCCTCCGGCAGGAGGTCGGGCGAGTCCAGATCCATGCCGCGTATGTCGATGACTCCGGCCATCTCCCACATCTCTATGGCGCCCACGACGGAATCGCCTCTGACGATGGGGTAGATCCACTTGTCGCCGTAGCGGGAGGTGATCTCCGCCCACTTCGATCCGATGTCCGGATCGCTCAGGGTGAGGATCCTCAGCGGGAAGTGCTGCTCGGGGATATCCGACATCAGCGGTATCTCGTCGGACATGATCAGCATGGGGGATTGGCCCTCGCCGACCAGGATGGTCTCGGCGCCGACCTTCGGTGCCAGCTCCTCCGTCTGGTCTGCGGAGAGGCCGGTGATGAATCTCATGGATCCCGCAGGAACGGGGCCGTATCCGCGGATGGCGGCCCTTGTGAGCTCGGCGGCGGCATCCTTGCCGGGATCCCCTGGCTCGTACAAGCAGTAGGTGTTCTCGGTCCCCCAGTCCTCCTTGGTGTCGAAGGCGCGTATGACCTTCAGGGACCTGTCCACTCTCATGACCGCCTCCTTGGCGGCCTCCTTCTCCATGCCCGTAGCGGCGACTATCTGCCTGAGGGTCGCATGCCCCAGGCGCTCGATGGCCTCGATTATGCGCTCGTCCCCGGGCTGCGTCTCGTCGTTCCTGAAGGCCGCGAGACGGTCGCCGTCCTCCTTCAGCACGAATCTGACCCTTCCTCTGACGAATCTGCCCAGGAGGATCTCGCCGGTGCGCCTCATCTCCTGCCATTCGCGGAGGTCGAAACCATCCACCCTCTGATAGACGTCGAGCTCGCTCCCAGCGGAGCCGTAGAACTCGAAGTACTCGCGGATGGAGGAGAACCTCTCGCCCTTGGAGAGCCTGTAGCGCTCCACGGTCTCGTAGTCGAAGACGTTGTCCTTCCCGGCCTTGAGACGCATGTAGTCCAGCTTCAGCATGTACTGGTCGCTCTCGGAGATCAGGAACCTGCCCTTGACGACCTCCTCCTCGGCGCAGAGCGACTCGAGGGACGCCCTGGCATTGGATTCCTCCAGGGAGAGCGCGTATGCTATCTCCTGCAGGGTGGCGGGCGCGAAGCACTCCAGGTATCTCAGGATTATGCGGTCGATCGCCTCGGTGCGGTCCACCTCGGGATACTCCGCCTTGGAGAAGAACCACCTGTTGTTGCCGGTGATGCCCGTCCTGGCTACGAGATACATGGACTCCAGCTTCCTGACGGACCTGAACGCCTTGTCCTCGCTTATCTCCAGATCCGTGGCGATCTGCGAGAGCGCGGTCCTGTCGCCCATGTGCGCGAGGACGGCCTCGTCCGTCTCGTTGAGCTTCCTGTCCTTGCGGGTGGCCGCGGCATAGTACGGGACCTCCGATGCTATCATGACATGCGTCTCGTCGAGGAACACGGTACCCAGGGTCCCGTCGTTGATCAGGTCCCTGATCCACCCGTCCACGGTGGCCTTGTCCTCGTCGGAATAGGCGTAGACGTTCCTGCCCCTCTGCCTGATGGCCTGGAGCGGACCGGTTGCCGCCAGCAGCTTGGGGATGTCCTCCTTGCACATGGCTCTGGGAGGCTTCTGCGAATAGTACGGGATGATCTGATCCTCGGTGAACTCGAACTCGCTCACATCGCCCAGCGCCCTGTACAGGACCTTCCTGTGGAGCTCGCGGAGAAGCGCGGACCTGTCCTCCATGAGGACGATATCCGAGAATCCGGAGAGGATCGCCGAATGCGCGAAGGGGGACGGCGTCCCAGTGAAGCGTATGGTGGAGACGGACATCTTCCCGGATTCGATCATGTCGAGGACGTAGCGGGCGTTCTTCACGTCCATGTCGTCCTCCAGGACCTCCCTGTAGGTCTCCTCTATGACGGGGACGTCCTCCATGTCGCCCATGGCCTCGAGCAGGTACGACGAGCGGACCTGCTGCCTGTTGACCGATATCGGACGGCCCATGTAGTTCCTGAGGATCATGAAGCTGCGGGCGGCGGTGTGCCTGAACCTGAGCTTGAATATCTCGGAATCGCGGATGGCCTTCCTGAGGATGGGCTCCAGCTCGGAGGACCTCACCATCCCGGGAATGGTGGCGGGATCCAGCTTCCTGGGCAGCCCCAGCATGAAGCTGTCGTCCGAGATGGTGACCGAGACGTTGGACCCGATCATCCCTGTGATCCTGTAGGCGTACGCTCTGGAGAGGGCGTCGTTGACCCTGCGTCCGAACGGATAATGGAATACGAGCTTCTGATTGCCGGACGGGTCGATGTACTCCTCGATCGCCAGCCTGTGGTCGTCGGGGATGAATCCCGCAACGGCCTCCTGCTCCCTGAAGTATGAAAGTATGCTCCTCGCCGACCCCTCGTCCACGTCGAAGTCCTTGGAGATGCCGGACACGGCGGGCTTGTCGGCCTCCGTTATCCTCTCCTCCATCTCTCCGCGGAACCTGGCAATGTCCATGGACAGGTCGAAGCTCCTCGGAAGCATCTCCCCGGCCCAGGAAGGCACGGTGGGCTTCCTCCCGCTGGCCTCCTTGACGTAGGCGGTCATCCCCTTGGAGCGGACGAACTCGAACGAACGGCCTCCGAGGACGAAGACGTCCCTGGGAGACAGCCTCTCCACGAACTTCTCGGAGAGCTCCCCGGCGGTGGATCCGTGGTTGGTGACGACACGATAGTTGGCCTCCTCGGGGATCGTTCCCAGGTTCATGAAGTAGATCATCCTGGATCCCTTCTTCCTGCCGAACTGCTCATCCTCCTCGTCGTACCATATCTTCGAGTAGACGCCTTCGAAGCTGTCCTTGCTCCCCAG
>LVVU01000122.1 GCA_006954465.1 Candidatus Methanoprimaticola hominis | reverse complement strand
CGGCACTGCGAAGGAGGTCAGCTTCTTCGAGTGCACGTCTATCCCAATCGCCAGACACATGGTCTCACTTCCTTTGGGACCAAACAGCCAGAGGCGACAGCCTTATCATGTTCGGATGACTGTGCAGACACGGTCTGCCTCTGTTGGTTTGGTCACTTATGGATTGCAGACCACTTCTAAAATCAACAGGTTCGGCCGACCTCCGCTTCATTCGAAGTCGGAGGCCAGGTTGTTGGCGATCGCGGCGATAGTCAGTGCAACCTCTTGATTACCGATTCGAATCATATCGCGCATCATCTTCTGTCTGTTCTCGTACGCACGCTCTCTCCGAGTCCACGGTTTTCGAGGAGGTTTTTTCAACATTCAGAAAACACCGCTTTTTTCGTAACCTATTCGAATATAATTTAGGTTACACATAAATTAATTTATTTATCAATTTGATTTTTATCACTTGATAAAATACTTTTGTTGTCATTTTTTCGTAACTAGTATTTAAAGATAACTTTAAGTCAAGATGGATGTATAGTCCAACTACTAGTGATACCAAATGAATCAATCGAAGAGATTGGCAACGATAGCAGTCGTCGCGATCATCCTCATCGCGGCTTTCTGCGGAGCAGCTCTCGTTCTCAACAACGGCGATAGCGAATACGCGGCGGATGTCACCGGGAATGTCAAGGTCCTCGGCAACGCCAACAATGATGATTTCATCGACAGTCATGATCTCGATCTTCTGAAGAAGCTGGCCGATGATGGCGAATGGGACAAGACCCTCTATCCATACGCAGATGCGGATAACGATGGCGTCATCACATCCAAGGATGTGGACATCGTCAGCAAGATCATCAATGGCGAGCGTTGCGAGGTCTACTATTACGACATCTACGACAACCTTGCACGCGTCGACTACCCTGTGAAGCATGATCGTATAGGGGTATCCTATTGGCAGCAGGGGGAGCTCGCAGCCCTCATGGGTATGTGGGACAACGTCGTTCTCGCAAGCACATCCACCACATCATCGAACTCCCACAGGTACGATACATCGAATATCCAGAAATCGTTCGGCGGGAGCAAGATCACCAGCGAACTCATCCTCGAATGCAAGTGCGATCTCGTCATCGCCAGCCAAGGGAAGAGTAGCATCGTCCAGGCCGCCGTCGATGTGGATCCGACGATCACCCCGTACTATGTCGATGTCTCGAAGAGCTCGAGCTATGTCGGCACCGTTCTCACGCTCGGTGTTCTCGTGAACGAGAACGAGAAGGCCAGGGAGTACGCCGATTTCGTGTACGGCATCCAGGACAAGCTCCAGCAGGGCATGTCCAAGGTGAAGGAGAAGGCGGATGTCGTCATCACCTTGATGTATGCCAACCAATCCACCCGTGCGAATCTCGTCGTCGAGTGTGTAGGAACCGGCGCCGCGGATATGATGTCGCAGATCGCGAACGTCTATGACAGCTCCAAGAAATCCACCAGCGATTACAGGCTCAACGTCGAACAGGACTGGTTCATACAGAACTGCGGGAAGGAGTTCGATTACATCATCATCGAGCAGGAGGGAACGGACACCAAGAAGGTGAATGACACCTACTACACCCCTGCCATGTACAACGAGCGTTTCGAGGATGCCATCTCCTACTACAAGGATACGAAGGCATACACGGACGGCCAGATCCTCGGGACCACATACTCGTACAACTCCTTCGGAGGATACGCGAACCTGATGTACCTGGCCTATCTTCTCTATCCGGATGTGTTCGATGCCGATGACGGGTGGAATGCGCTCCAGGATTACTTCGACAGATTCACGACCGCCAAGATAGATGTCAGGACCCAGGGCGGCTGGTACTACACCGGCAACGGATATCCTGCATACAGCGAAAGGCTGTCTCTGTGAACGGAGGGCGGATCTGCGATGTCCGGCGATCTGGTCGAGAAGGCCGTGGATGAATGGCTCGGTTCCGGGAATGATGCGGAACGCGATTCAGACCTTTCCGAATATCGCAGGTTCGCCATATTGAAGTACGTCTTCATCGGCGTCTGTGTATTCATCGCATTCATAGTGGCAGGATTCGCCATATCGATCGGCGAATACACGATATCGTTCACCGACACGTACGTCCGGATATGGGAGCATATCACGGGGAATGTGACCGATACTATCGAGGATGGAGTCGTTTGGAGGATGCGTCTCCCCCGTGTCCTCGGAGGTGTTCTGGCGGGTTCCGCATTGGCCGTATGCGGCGTTGCGATGCAGAGCATGCTGAAGAACCCATTGGCGGACACATACACCACCGGTATCTCGTCCGGGGCATCCCTGGGAGCGACCCTGGCCATCTGTGCAGGAGTGACCGTCTTCGGAGGAGATTACTCGATAGTGGTGAACGCGTTCCTCTTCTCTCTCATCCCCATGATGATGATCCTGGCCGTTTCGAAGATGAACAACGCATCGGTCACGACCATCATCATGGCCGGAATCGCCGTGATGTACCTGTTCAACGCATGCAACACGGTGTTGAAGCTATGGGCGACGGACGAGGCCTTGGCCAACGTCTACAGCTGGTCCGTCGGTTCTCTGACGGGGCTGTCATGGGACGATGTCACGGTCATGGCCGCATTCGTCATACCGGGCATGGTGCTGATCCAACTGGTTTCCAGGCAGCTGAACAAGCTCACCATGGGGGACGAATGCGCCCGTTCTCTCGGTGTCGACGTGGAGCGGTTCAGGCTGGCGTGTCTGTTGATAACGTCGCTCGTAGCGGCATCGGTGGTATGCTTCACCGGACTCATCGGATTCATCGGGTTGGTGTGTCCGCATATCGCCAGGATGTTCATCGGTTCGGACAACAGACTCCTCATCCCTGCATCCGCAGCCTTCGGGGCAGCTCTGCTTCTGGTGGCAGATGTCATCGGACGGGTCATAATATCGCCGAATACCTTGCAGGTAGGTGTCGTGACAGCATTCATCGGTGCCCCCATGTTCCTGTATCTTGTTGTCAAGAACAAGAGGTCGGGGTGGTGAGATGCCATCGATAAAGGCGGAGTCCGTGTGCTTCAGCTATGGAGATGCCCCCATTCTGAAGGATATCGATCTGGAGTTCGACGGCCCCGGGCTCTATTGCATAATAGGACCCAACGGTGTCGGTAAATCGACTCTGATCAAGTGCATGAACGGTCTGCTGGAGCCCACATCCGGCAGGGTGATGGTCAACGGCAGGGACGTCTCCGAATGTTCGGTGAAGGAGCTTTCCAAGGAGATATCCTATGTTCCGGCCGCTACATCAATCGGGTTCCCGATGTCCGTGGTGGATTCGATCCTTCTGGCTCGGGATTCGAGGACGAAGTGGAGACTGGATGACGAGGATATCGCGCTGGCGTATCGCTCTCTGCGTGTGATGAACATGGACGAACTGGCCTTGAGAGGCTGCAATGAATTGTCGGCCGGACAGATGCAGAAGGCCTCGATATGCAGAGGACTCGTTCGTCAGTCCGACATCATGATCCTGGATGAGCCCACATCGAATCTGGACATCAGGCATCAGATCTTCATCAGCGACTTCCTCCAGAAGCTTGCACGCAAGTCCGGACAGCTGATTGTGATGATCAGTCACGATCTGAACATCGCTGCGAGATTCGCAGACAGCGTGGTGGTGATGAGCCATCCCGGTGTAATCCACTCCTTCGGTCCGCCTTCTGACGTCATAAATGAGAGGATGATCAGCGAGGTCTATTCGGTGAAGTCGGAAGTGATCGACCACAACGGAAGGCCTCATATCATCCTGGAATCGGCGGAGAGTTGGTGATCCCGGATGCATTACGGTACACGGATGCCCCCGTTCGGGGACATATGGCGCGAACTCCAGAAGGATTGGAGCGGAAACGACGTTCCACGCGTCGTGGATGACGATCTCGAGAGAGGCTTCTGGAAGAATTTCATCAAGAACAGAGGGGAGGACGGGTCCGATCAGTACAGCAAGAGGATCTGGCCCGAGATCGACGGGATCCTCGGAGACGGATACTTCGATTCGATATTGGAGATCGGCCCCGGTTGGGGGAACTACACCTTCGATCTCCTGGAGCACTGCAGAAGGATGACCTGTGTGGATATCTCTCCCGATGTCCTCAGATTCATCGAGAGGAAGGGTAGGGAATACGGTAAAACGATCACGACTGTGAATCAGAAGTGGGAGGACTATACGGGAGGTCCCGCAGATGTCGTGTTCGCATTCAACTGCTTCTACAGGATGAAGGAGATCGAGAGATCCCTCCAGATGATCGATGCCATGGGGAAGAAGCTGCATATCATCGGCATGACCAGCGGTCCGGAGCAGGAGTATCTGAAGGATTTCGAGAACGAGCTCGGATTGAAGATCCGCTATACGCGCCTGGACTACATTATCCTCGTCAACATCCTGTATCAGATGGGGATAGATTGCAACGTTCGGATGGTGGATCTGGAGGCGGATTATGCCTATACATCGGTCGCAAGGGCGGCCAAGAAGGTGTCATGGCGCATATTGTCGGAGTATCAGGAAGAGGATGTGATCAGGATACTCAGGCGCTATCTCAAGAAGGGGGATGACGGGATGTACCATTACATCCATCATTTCAAGGCGGCGATAATCTATTGGTGACAAGCTAGGTGACATGCGAGTTGGTACCGTTGGTGCATACGTATTCTGAATCCGTATTACTCTCTAACTTCGTGTAATAAAGACTCTGTAAGAA
>LVVU01000121.1 GCA_006954465.1 Candidatus Methanoprimaticola hominis | reverse complement strand
TCTTACAGAGTCTTTATTACACGAAGTTAGAGAGTAATACGGATTCAGAATACGTATGCACCAACGGTACCAACTCGCATGTCACCTAGCTTGAAAAATCACAGACCAGATATGGTTTAGCATACCAATATTCAGAAACTGATGACTACGACCTTACTTACTTCATCAGATTCAATTTATCCTGCATCGAAAATGCCGTCGATGATCTCAGAGCCTATATCGAAAGAAAGAATGAAGAGTTGAATAAAATCTATGAAACAATCGAATCCAACAAAGAACTGAGTTTCAATGAGATGACGATACTGAAAGATTATTCCAGAGAATACACACCATTTACCATCAAAGAGCTATCAAACAGATATGTGATTTCATATCAAACAGCAAGAAACTATGTCGGACACCTCAACGAACTGGGATACATTAAGCCTGTATACAAGGAAAGAAAGGCAGTTTTATACTCTGTATCGGATGACAAGAAATTGTGGGGCATATGAGTCCGAATACCGGCAATGCCTTGCCCGAACAACGCGGATCGGTCCGATATCGATCGGTATTCCTCCAGACGGTATGCATCCCTTCCTCTGATATCGATGATACGGTCCCGAGGCATCACTGCACCCCAGAGGAGCTCCGTATCCTCGGAATACAATCTCGTCCTCCGCACCTTGGGATCCGAACGGTTCGCGTAGCAGTAGGCGCAATCATGTGCGCAGGTGTCGTAATCCCCGATATCGATGGATCTCACGCATCTGCATCCGTCGCGGACGGGGACATCCTGCGACTCGTAGGGGATGTTGAGGGCGCGCATCATCGAAGCGTCGATGCATCCGCGCGAGGATATCCCGTAATGACTGTAGTCCTTCTTGGCGCAGCAGCAGCTCAGAGTGATGCCGTACTCCTCTGCGATCCCTGAGGCCATCCTGCAGAACGCGTCCTCCTCCTTAGGGGTCGGAGCGCGGAACAGTCCCGAATTGACCGCACCGACGAGCTTCCCGTAGACGTCGAAGAAGCTGAAGACGCATCTGTCGGTCCATTCCGATGCCTCCCTGCACATCATCCCGAACTTGCGCTCGTGATAAGCCGTATCGATGCTCGGTGAGAACAGCACGGGATCGTACCTCCATACCATCCTGTCCCTGCCGATCCTGTCGGCGATGCGTATGCAGGCGTCGTTGATATCCGCCTTGAACGGCACCCCGGGCTCGATCGCCTTCCCGTAAGGGGTCAGGGTCACCTGGAAGGTGTACATGTGCCCCATCAATCCGATCTCCCTCAGATGCGGGATCATCGGCCGCGGATCCTTGGTCATGAACTCGATGCAATCCACGTTCCTGCGGGCGAGGTCGACGCGATGGACGGTCGTCCTGGACACCGGATTGCGAACAAGGCAGTACCCTGCGCGCAGACGGGCCATGAACCATTCGGCATGGAACGCCGGGATATCGGTGCGACGGCTGGCGCAGATGATCATCGACGGGAGGATACGGAGCATCGTTATCAACGATTCCCCGCCAGTGGATGGTTGCGGGCGCATCGTTCCATCCCGGGACGAGTATAAACCCCTGGGGGGCTCTGACCGTCGCATGACAGGGCTCTACATCCACACGTTCCTGACCCTCATTGGCAGCGTCAGCGTGGCGGAGGACGGTTCCGGGCGGATCACCGCGTTGTATCTCCCCAACCAGAATCTGGAGCCCATGGACGAGAACGAGACCTCCGTCCTATCGGAAACGGCGGCCCAGGTGAACGAATACCTCTCCGGAAGGAGAAAGGTGTTCGACCTGCCGCTGAGCATCGAAGGAACGGATTTCTTCACGGACGTGCTCGATGCAGTGAACGACATCCCCTACGGGGAGGTCCGCACATACGCGGAGGTGGCGGAGATGGCCGGGCATCCCAACGCCTATCGCGCCGTGGGCACGGCATGCGCCAGGAATCCCCTGCCGCTGATAATCCCCTGCCACAGGGTGGTGCCGTCCTCCGGCGGCATCGGGAGCTACGCAGGAGGCTCCTCCCTCAAGAGGAGGCTCCTGGAGCTGGAGAATCCCGATATCTCACTGTGAGCACATCTCACGAACGAGCCTCTCGATCTCGTCCGCATTCGCATCGCCGACGCGAGCGCCCTTGCGCTCGAGCCAGGTCCATCCGCGCTTCTCGCACTCGTCCTTGAATCTCGGAGACGTGACAGCGATGAGCTTGCCGTTGGCGATGCCGTCGTAGTCCAGGAACATCTGGAACATGTCGTTGGGCACGCACAGGATCGTCTTGTCGAAGGGACGGGTGAGGAAGGAGGTCTGCTCGACGAACTGCCTCTGCTCCTCCGCCTCCTGGTATCCCTTCTTATCGGACATCACATCGGGATAATCCATGATCTGGTAGTTCCCGGGGACGAATCCGAACTTAGTGGTTATCACGCCGAAGGATACGTCGACGAGCTTGCGGCCCTTGTCGTCCACCGCGGTGTCGAGGCGCTTCACCAGGTTCTTGACCTCCGTGACGCGGCCGCCGAACATCTCGTACGGAGTGCTAAGACGGTTCTTCACCAGGAAGACCGTGGAATCGTTGGTGACGACGAGGATCCTCTTCCCCATCTTCATCTCGGCCATGATCTTCGTCTCTTCGCAGCCCATGTCAAAGCCTCTTGGAACCGAGACGGTACGCGATCGAGCAGTTGCCTTCGGCGGAGACCATGCACGGCCCCATCGGGTTCATAGGCTTGCAGACCTTCCCAAACATGGGGCACTGCTCGGACCTTATGATGCCTCTCAGGACATCTCCGCACTTGCATCCCTTGGCCTCGGCCTCCACCTCGGGGGTGTTCCTGAGGATGTCCTCGTGGACCTTCGTCGCATCATAATCGGCGAAGCGGGGCTTGAGCGCCAGGGCGCTCTTGGGGATGACCGGGAATCCGCGCCATGCGCGGTCCACGGGCGTGAACGTGTCCTCCATCAGCTTCAGAGCGGCGGGGTTGCCTTCAGGACGGACGAGACGGGTGTACTCGTTCTCCACCTCGGCCCTGCCCTCCTTGATCTGCTTGCAGAGCATATAGCAGGACATGAGGATGTCGAGGGGCTCGAATCCCGCGATGACCTGCGGGACATGGTGGATCTCAGAGACGGGCTCGAACATCCCCGTTCCGGTGATGACCGCCACGTGACCGGGCATGATGAATCCGTCGATCCTGTTCTCGCCGAGGCTGAAGAGGGTCTCGATGATAGGCGGGCAGATCCTGTGGCAGCTGTAGACGCTGAAGTTCTCGGGGCAATCGTCCTTGTGAAGGGGCACGCAGGTCGAGGGCGCGGTGGTCTCGAAACCGACCCCCACGAACACCAGGGGCTTGTCAGGCTGGTCCCTCGCCATCTGGACCGCGTCGTCGATGGAGTAGACGATGCGCACATCGGCGCCGTCGGCCTTGGCCGAGAACAGGGAGCCGATTGTGGTCGGGACCCTCATCATATCGCCGAAGGCCGTGACCGTCACTCCGTTCCTCGCGAGAGTGATCGCATCCGCGATCTCCGCGCTCGTCGTGACGCACACGGGGCATCCGGGCCCCTGGGCGATCCTCACGCCGACGTCGTTGAGCATCTCCTCGAGGCCGAACCTGACGATGGTGTCCTGATGCGTCCCGCAGATGTGCATCAGACGGACATCCACGTCCATGGCCTTGATGCGCTCCAGGATCTTCTTCGCGGTCTCCTCGTCCCTGTACTTGAACATCGTCACTCGACCTCCTCAATATCCATGCACTTGACCGTGCATTCCATCCCCTTCACGACCTTGATCTCGCCGCCGCACTCGGGGCAGGAGAGGATCGGGATCGAATGCGTCTCGTAATCGGGGTCGGCCAGGGTCCTGACCGGGCCCGAGTATCCGCATGACAGGCACGACGCCTCGACGGGGACGCTCTCCATTATGAGCTCCGACCCCTCCAGCATGGTACCGCGGGTGACGATCTCGTACGCGAATTTCATCTGCTCCTCGCCGAGATTGGTGAGGACCCCCACCAGGATGGTGACCGAGTTGACAGACGCCACGTTGTACTTCGAGAGCTCGTCGATTACCGCATCGACGATGCTCGTCACGACCGAGACTTCGTGCATGGGACCCTGTAAGTCCCAGGACACATAAAAGATGGCGCCGACGACCGGACCCTCATTCCATCCGGCGGTGGTGCTCGCAGTACTGGGAGACCTTGCAGCGCTCGCAATGCGGGTGGTTCGGAAGACAGACGACCTGCCCGTGCCTCACCAGGTAGCGGTTGATGTCGTTCCACCTCTCCTTCGGGGTGATCTCCATCAGGGCGTACTCCGTCGCCTCGGGATCCTTCGTATGGACCAGTCCCATGAGGTTGGAGATGCGGTGTACATGGGTGTCGACACACACCGACGGGATGCCCATCGCATACGAACGGACGCAGGCGGCGGTCTTCCGGCCCACCATCGGCAGGGATACGAGCTGCTCCGTGGAGCTAGGGACGACCCCTCCGAAATCGTCGCGGAGGACCCTGCAGCATCTGACGATGGCATCGGCCTTCTGCTTCGGGAATCCTGCGGGGCGGATGAGCTCCGCCACGACGCCGGGATCGGCATCCGCTATCGCGTCTATGGAATCGTATCTGCGGAACAGGTTGTCGGACGCCTTGCGGGTGTTGTCGTCCCTGGTGCGCTGGGACAGGATCGTCGCTATCAGGACATGGAACGGATCGGCGGGCCACTCGGGGTTCAGTCCCTCCGAGCTG
>LVVU01000120.1 GCA_006954465.1 Candidatus Methanoprimaticola hominis | reverse complement strand
CGGCAGAAGCGAGCCGGCGACATGACCCAGATGGATCGTGCCGTTCGCATACGGCCAAGCCACGTTGACTACGATCTTCGACATTGTAAACGGGCATCCCCAGAGCGGACACGGCATTTATAATCACGCCTGCGCGCGAGACTCAAGCACCGGGGACGGCGTCCGAAGGAACCTCCTTCGCTATCACGCGGCGGAGGACGATCCATGCATGCATACCCATGAGGACACCTCCGAGGATCTCCGTGAGGGCCATGGCCCAGAACATCGAACCCAGGGTGCCGAACGCCACCAGGGCGATGTAGAAGGATGCGCAGAGGAGGAGGTTCCTGAGCAGCGAGTTGAGCATGGCGCCGGTGGCCCTGTCGAGGGCCTGCAGCAGGGACGAACCCGTGTACACCATTGTCATCACAGGCAGGCACAATGCGAACAGCCTGAACAGGTTCGCCATGTCCCCGTTCAGATATGCCAGATCGTCCGAGCGGGTGAAGGCGTCGGCCATGAAGCCGGCCGATAGCGCCATGATTGCACCCATCCCCGCGGTCCACAGGAACGCGCTCACCACGGTGTATCTGAAGGCATCCTGAATCATGTCGAAGCGCTTCATCCCGTATTCCGCGGAGCATACCGCGACCATGGCTCCGCCCATGGCCTGTGCCACCACCATGATGATGTAGGCCACCCTCCAGCCGGTCGAATAGATGCCGACCGCGTCCGTCCCTCCGCATTGGATGACCAGCAGGTTCAGGACCACGTTGAAGATGTACATCACCGACAGTTCCAGCGCCTCCGGGGCGCCCACTGACAGGACGCTGCGGCACAGCCTGCGGTCGTAGCGCAGACTGGAACGGGACAGGGTGACGTACATATGCTTCCCGCGGAGATACCAGTACGCCGCCATGGCGCAGGACACCGCGAAGGAAATCGATGTGGCCCATGCGGCTCCGGCGACACCCATCCCCATCCCGTAGATCATTATCGGATCGAGGATTATGTTGACCAGCGCACCGACGATCTGGATCGCCATGGAGCGTCTCGCAGCGCCTTCTCCGCGCAGCATCCCCGACATGATCCCGCTGAGGATGATGAAGAAGGTGCAGATGTAGATCGGATAGGCGTACTCGAGGCACTCCCCGATCATATCCCCGGCGCCCATCAGCAGCAACGACGGCTCGGCCGTCAAAAGGAGTATCGGAGTCAGTATCAATCCGACCACGAATGCCAGAAGAACGCCCTGCCCCGCCGAGCCGCGGGCATCCCCGCTGCTCTTCATCCCTATGTTCCTGGCTATGGCGGCAGACACTCCGATTCCGAGGCCGTTCCCTATCCCGATCAGCACCGAATAGATCGGATACACCAGACCCAGCGCCGCCAGGGCATCCCCGCCGAGGTCGGCGACCCAGATGCTGTCGACGATGTTGTTGAGCTGCTGGAAGAGGAGGGCGACTCCGATCGGGATCGCCAGGGCTACTATGCCCTTGCGCTGATTCCCCAGAAGGGTTCTCGTTCCCGATGTCTCGGCCTCCATCCCCATCCCTGCCACTGCTACTCCCGAACCCGTACATCTACCTAGCGGGGGCTTCCGGGTCCACCCCCACTTACCTATAAATAAAGGCACCCAATCGCAACGGCCATGCGGATAGCGGCGGTTCTGAACGACAGATGCCAAAACAAGAAATGCAACCAGGAGTGCGCCAAGTTCTGCCCCCTGAACAGGACGGGAGTGGAATGCGTCACATTCGGCGAGAAGGGGAAGCCGATCATATCGGAGACCCTCTGCCAGGGATGCGGCATCTGCGTGAACAAATGCCAGTTCGATGCCGTCAAGATCATCGGTCTCGCCGACGAGCTGAAGACCGACCTGATGCACCAGTA
Source organism: Candidatus Methanoprimaticola hominis (assembly GCA_006954465.1). Classification (GTDB taxonomy): domain Archaea; phylum Thermoplasmatota; class Thermoplasmata; order Methanomassiliicoccales; family Methanomethylophilaceae; genus Methanoprimaticola; species Methanoprimaticola hominis. The sequence continues at coordinate 5,162 of LVVU01000120.1, read as the reverse complement.
CGGCCTGAACTCGTTCCGCCTGTACCGCCTTCCGGTGCCGAAGAAGGGACTCGTCACGGGTATCCTCGGACCGAACGGTATCGGAAAGACCACCGCCATCAAGATCCTGTGCGGCATCGAGATCCCCAACCTCGGACGCTACGAGAACCCTCCCTCCAAGGAGGAGGTCCTCGCGAGCTTCGCCGGGACCGAACTGCACGACTACCTGGAGAGCCTGTACGCCGGCAAGATCAAGACCGCCATGAAGCCGCAGTACGTCGACAAGCTCCCCCAGGCCTCCAAGGGCGTCGTCAGAGACCTGCTGTCCAGGGTCCAGGAGCGCATGACCATCGACCAGGCCGCCGAGATGTTCGAGCTGACGGAGGTCCTCGACAGGGAGCTGGACAAGCTGTCCGGCGGAGAGCTGCAGAGGGTCGACCATGATGAAGGACGCCGACGTCTACTTCTTCGACGAGCCCACATCGTACCTCGATATCTATCAGAGGGTCAAGATGGCCCGCCTCATCAAGGACCTGAGCGTCGAGAAGCAGGTCATGGTCATCGAGCACGATCTGGCCATCCTGGATTTCCTTGCCGACAACGTCAACGTCGTCTACGGTTCCGAGGGGGCTTACGGAGTGTTCACCCTCGCCAGACAGGTGAGGACCGCCATCAACGTCTATCTGGACGGATACCTTCCCGAGGAGAACATCAGATTCAGGGACAGGCCCATCGAGTTCGAGGCCTCCCCGCCCCGCGGCGACTGGCAGACCGCCGACCTGATCTCCTTCAAGAGCCTGAAGAAGGACTTCGGGGAATTCGAGCTGGACATCACAGGCGGATCGGTCAAGATCGGGGAATCCGTCGGAATCGTCGGACCGAACGCCACGGGAAAGACCACCCTGGTCAAGATGCTCGCCGGGATCATCAAGCCCGATGAAGGCGAGATAGACAACAAGGTCAAGGTCTCGTACAAGCCCCAGTACATCTCCGCCGATTTCGACGGGACCGTCAGGGACCTGCTGTTCGCCAAGGCCTACGACACCGTCAACACCAGCTTCTTCAACGGAGAGGTCATCGAACCCCTGGGGATCAAGTACCTGATGGACAAGAGCGTCTCCAAGCTCTCCGGAGGAGAGCTGCAGCGCGTGGCCATCACCCTGTGCCTCGCCACCGAGGCGGACATCTACCTGTTCGACGAACCTTCCGCATACCTCGACTCGAACCAGAGGATGAATGCCGCGAAGACGATCAGGCGCATGATGGAGAAATCCGGACGCAGCGCCATGGTCGTCGACCACGACATCTACTTCCTCGACATGGTCTCCGATTCGATGATGGTCTTCGGCGGGGAGCCGGGACACCACAGTATCGGAGAGGGTCCGTTCGAAATGCGCGACGGAATGAACAAGTTCCTCTCCGCGGTCGACATCACCTTCCGCAGGGATGCCGACACGCACCGCCCCAGGATCAACAAGCCCGAATCCAGGCTGGACAGGGAGCAGAAATCCAAGGGCGAATACTACTACGCCAGCAACTGAACGGATCGGTGGCGGGCATCGCGTCCGCCATCGGATCCCATCTTCTGAGAAAATACGGAAAGGTGCCGGGGGATCGCCCCGGCTTTTTGATCGAGATCACTCGACGGGGTTCTTGGGCTTCCTTCCCCTCTTCGCGTGGGGCTTGGCGTTGGCGTCGGGCTTGAAGCAGAGGAACCAGTCGAGGCACCTGATGCCCTCCTCCTTGGTCTCCACGCGCTCTTTCGCGGTGCCGCAGGATCCGGGAGCGGGCATGATGACGTCGTCTCCGGGCTTCCAGTTGGCGGGCGTGGCGCAGTTCTGGGCGTCGGCGGTCTGAAGGGCGATGATGACCCTCTTGATCTCCTCGAAGTTCCTTCCGAGGGACTGGGGGTAGTAGATCATCGCACGGATCTTTCCCTTGGGGTCGATGAAGAAGACGGAGCGGACCGCCTGAGTCGTGGAGACGTTGGGCTGGATCATTCCGTATTTCTTTGCGATCTCCATGCTGATGTCGTCGATGACAGGGAAGGTGACCTCGGGCTTCCTGATTCCCTTCCAGCTCATGGTCTGGATCTTCCTGAGCCATGCGATGTGGGAGTAGAGGGAGTCGACGGAGAGTCCGATGAGCTCCGTGTTGAGCGCCTTGAAATCGTCGATCATGGACGCGAAGGTCATGAACTCGGTAGTGCACACGGGGGTGAAGTCGGCGGGGTGGGAGAACAGGATTACCCATTTCCCTTTGTAGTCGGCAGGGAAGTGGATCTCTCCCTGGGTGGTGTTCGCGCGGAAGGAAGGAGCATCATCGTTGATGAGAGGCATCCTCTGACAGCATTCTACGTTATCGTCCATTTAGAATCCTCGTGTTCCCGAATGTGTTGATTGTAAATATTATTTATCGCTAGAAATGTAAAAATCATCCATTATTCACACTCCACTCATCCAATAATTCCGGTTTTTCAACGGTTGTCCTAAGATTCTGAGAGCAGATGAAACGAGAATGTATAACAAGGATTATTTTGTAAATTTTTTGTATTTTTAGGAATCAAAAATACTATTGAAATTAATCGTCCGGTACGGTTCGTTCATTTGTGTTGATCGGAATTTCATACTTGGTTTCTATCATCTAAAACAACGATTCTTATAATCGTAGTGATATTCTATATCACGGCGTATCACCATCCTTGGACTCCTGTCATCGCCTGGAAGGCAGTTCCTAACCCGGATGCATCCGTTCATCGAACCGGGATATTCGACAGGACGAATCGGAGCTTCCGACGCCCATTATTAATAGGACAAGCCGAATCCTCACGCGATGGGAAGAGCGGACACGCATCTCCATACGGAATATTCCGGATTCCAGAAGCTCGGAGTCATCAAATTCCCCGAGTCGGTGGTCCAGCCCGATAAGCAGGTGGACAAGGCCCGCGAAAACGGCATGGACGTGGTCTGCATAACCGATCACGACGAGACTCACGGCGCTTTCCTGGCCGAGAGATATGCTCGTCAGAAATACGACGACATCGAGGTCGTCGTAGGCGAGGAGGTCACCACCGCCGACGGAGAGATCATCGGATTGTTCCTCACCGAGAGGATCCCCGACATGCTGTCCGTGGAGGAGACCATAGACATCATCCGCGAACAGGGCGGACTCGTCATCGCACCCCACCCGTTCAGCTTCCATGTACCCGGCCTGAAGGAACGCATCCTTGACCTGGACATCGACGGATTCGAGGTCATCAACGGAGGACATCCCGACAAGTACACCAACATGTTCGCCAGACTGGTCATGGACCGCTATCCCGGCAGATGGGCGGAGACCTCCGGCAGCGACGCGCATTCGATGTACACCACGGGCTACAACTGGACCGAATTCCCCGGTACGACTGCAGAAGACTTCAGGAAGGCCATCCTCGACAAGACCACGAAGGCCTGCGGACAGGCAGCTCCAGTATTCGGACAGGTCCAATGGAGCGTCGATGTAGTCCTCGGCGGGCAGCGCATGCTCTACAGCTCACTCAAGGGCAAGCTCAGGGGCGTGCCCGAGGACCATCTCATAGAGAAGATCAACAGCATCAGCGACCTGAAGAAGGCGACGGGGATCTTCGCCGGGATGCTCTACGTCGTGCCCCCCATATCGTTCATCGCCACAGTTCTGAGCACATCGTTCCTGAAGAAAGGGGCGGAGAGGATGACCGCCGGGATCCCGGAGAGGATGAAGGCGATCGACGACATCATCAAGGAGGTCGACGCCAACGGCGGTCCGGGGAAGCATCGTCCCGCATACCTCAACGAGGTCAAGGACAATCCCCTCGCGGCATATCAGGGGCTTCCGTTCAACCTCCCGTTCAAGGTCGGACGCAACAAGTGATTTCTCCGACCCTGTTGATTCCTACACATGGACAAGGCGTACAGGATCTCGGTGAACATACCCGTCGGGATGGAGCAGGAGTTCATGGATTCCGTCAACGAGGTCATGGAACCGCTGTATCCCGGGTACGACCGCTGCTTCTGCTGGTGGATCGTCCACGGGACATGGAGGCCGTTGGATGGATCCGACCCGTATCAGGGCAGGATCGGCGAGATCGAGGAGGCGGATGAGATCCGCATCGAATTCGCGGTACGCGAGAACGATCTCGAAAATGTGATAGAGAGGATATCCGGGATCCATCCTTACGAGGAACCTGCGATAGATGTGATCCCGATGATACCCTGGAAGAGCCTCATCGGCTCTTCTTGAGATTGAAGATGTTGTCGAAGGACCTCTGCATGCGGTGGATCTTCAGACTCTGCTTGCGCAGATCCCTCTCGGCCTCGTCGATGAGACCCATCTCGGCATACCTGTCGAGGACCTCGTAGGCGTCGTCGTAATCGCCCTCCACTCCGACCAGGATGTCTATGAGCCTGTTCCTGCAGGACAGCTTCTGAGGCACACCCCCGTTCTCCTCGACGATCCTTCCGGAGACGATCGGATAAAGGTCGAGATTCCTGCAGCACATCGCCTTGGCCGTCTCGTACTCATCCGCTCCGAAGAGGCCCTCGATATAGAGCTCCGTGGTCTTGAAGCGGTCATAATCCGAGAGCTCCAGGCCGTCCAGGAAACTTCCGGCCGTCACCGCGAGCTTGTAGTTGTGGTCCTCCACCGCGCGGACAATGAGATCGCTGAGAAGCGCCACTCCCGATGATGTATCGATCCCATCTAGGTATCTGCGGGTTCTCACGCGGTCCTGGGAGGTGAGTCCGGAATACCAATCGTCCAGACCCGCCTCGGAAATCTGACTGGGGATCTCGTCGGCCATGCCACCTCATCCATTCGCCTGGTTATAAGTGCTCGTCCTCGCGGTGCTCCACGATCACGTAACGGTGAGGCACATGGGTCTCCGTGGTGCACAGCACATCGGCGTTCCACTCGATGGCGCGTTCGAAGTCGCAGATCCTGTAGAGGCAGTTCCTCGAGCAGTACCTGCAGTGGTACGGCATGCAGGGGACAGGATTGACCGAGATCTCGACCGAATCCCCGTACTTGGACTGGATGGCCTCGACCAGCTCGTTGTTCTCCAGGCTCTGCTCCTCAACCGTCATCCTGCGTGGCAGGACGACCTTCATGTCGACGAAGATCTTCGAACCGTATTTGATCAGACGGAGGTTGTACACGTGGATCCAATC
>LVVU01000119.1:1040-5807 GCA_006954465.1 Candidatus Methanoprimaticola hominis | reverse complement strand
CTGCCCAATGCGCGTGCGGTGTTCGATTCCGTGACGGATACGGTCCTGGATCCTTTGATCCCGATGCTGAGCATGCCCGGTTGATGAAAGCATCCGCATTAATCCTATCTGGGGAACGGACGCCCATCGTCAGATATACTTACCCGCAGGCCTTTACGACGACCATGGGATTGGAAGACGACCTCTACAACGAGCTGTTCGAGCTCAGGGAAGAGCTGCGCGAGGAGAGGAAGCTCTCCAACGGGCGCGTCCCGCAGGTATGCTCGGACGAGGCCCTGAGGGAGATGGCCCAGCGCGTCCCGACCAAGGTCGAGGACTTCTCCGCCATCGTCGGCGTGGGCCAGAGGTTCGTCGAGCTCTACGGGGAGGACTTCCTGAACGTCACGAGGAAATACGCCATCACCGCGGCGAACGGCTCCAGCATAGACGCCGAGGCGGCGCAGACCCTCCGTGAGCTCGAGAAGAAGCTCATCAACATCAACAAGGCCAACAGGCTGCTTTTCCAGCCGAAGCTGTCCAGGAAGAACGCGTTCGACCTCATGCAGCTCCCGGACGCGGACATCATGGGCCTGGTGTTCGGGAACAAGCGCACCCTGAAGCTCGTGGACACCGCCAAGGGTCCCGATATGGTCAAGGCGTACAAGCAGCTCAACGAGATCATACGCGAGGTGAACAGGGAGCAGAGGGACAAGGGTCAGTACGACCTGTACGTCGCCTATCCCTTCGTCGAGGGGAAGATGCCCGACGGGGACCTGGACATACGCTCCCCTCTGGCGCTGTTCCCGGTGATACTCGAGAAGGACACCCGCGTCATCACTCTGAAGATGGACGATTCGAGGGATGCGATCTACAACAACACGCTCATCCTCGGATTCATCAAGGCCGGAGGGCAGAACAGGCCCCTGCCCGACAACATACTCGAGGACTACACCGCAGAGTCCTTCCTGACCAACCTGGTCGACTTCTACAACAACAACGGCATCAGGCTCGACTACACCTACAGCCTCCCCACCGCCTTCATCGAATACAGGGCGGGCGAGTTCCCCCGCTATCAGCCCGGTGAGATGAGGCTGGTCCCGAACATCCTGATCGGGAAGTATCCCACATACTCCAGCTCGATCCAGAAGGACTTCGACGGCATGCTCGCCGGCAGGGAGATCAACGGGATCCTGAACGACCTCATCGTCGACCTGAACAAGACGGACTATCTCTCCGAGTATCCGCTCCCCCTGTCCGAGGAGGACATCGAGAAGAAGGGGCTGGAGGCATCCGAGAGGGACCTGGTCTACATCAATTCGCTGAACAGCTCCCAGGAGAACATCATCACGGCCATGGAGAAGGGCGACGAGATCGTCGTCCAGGGTCCTCCCGGGACCGGGAAGTCCCAGGTCATCACCGGTCTGATAACATCCGCGGTGATGAAAGGGAAGACCGTGCTGATGGTGTCCGAGAAGAAGACCGCCCTCGATGTGGTCTACTCCAGGCTGGGGACGCTGTCCAAGTACTGCCTCCAGATCGACGACGTCGCCAACAAGGAGAGCTTCTACAAACAGCTCGGCCGGATGCTCGAGACCGGGGTGCCGAAGCGCCCCTGCGACGTGGAGTCCATATCGGACAGCATCGACAACGACGTGCTGCTCCTGGACAACATCGCCGACGTCATGTACAAGCCCGGCGAGTTCGGGATCGAGCCGTACCGCCTCTACGCCATGGACAGATGGCTCGACCTGAGCGACAAGCGCCAGTTCGACGAGTACCGCATCCTGAAGGAGAGCATCGAGCCCACCCTTCTCGACCTCAAGTACCCGGAGATCAGGGAGCTCCACAGGAAGTTCGCCGACCAGGTGCTGATGAGGAACATCAACGAGTACATGCAGCTGGTCCAGAAGTACCCCTGGATGACCCAGATGAAGGCCGACCTCTCCGAGTACAACATCGGCGAGATGAAGGCCGACCTCCTGGACCTGGACAAGCAGATGACCGAGTTCAGAAGCAAGGGACTGGTCAGCAGGCTGTTCTCCAAGGGCAAGGTCTCCCGCGAGGCCACCGCGATGGCGGACAAGTACTTCAGGAACTACAACGAGCACACGGTCAACGCCGTCATGGACAACCCGCGCGGATTCTTCGACGCCCTCGACGGATACGAGACATACTCGGCGAGGTCCACCGTCTACAGCAAGCTGTCCTCGGACGAGAAGAACTACGGGGAGGATGTCCTCGGAGTCTCCGGACAGACCAAGATGTCCTACGCCGACAGCAACGACAGGATCTACGATTGGATCCTGAACGAACACCTCCAGAGGTTCGATGCGTCCCACAAGGACATCATGCAGGAGATCTGGGATTTCGAATCCATCGTCAGCGACATGGACAGGAAGATCACCGAGAAGAGGGAGCTCTGCAGGGACAAGGTGGAGGAGATCCTCCAGCAGAACCTGAAGTACATCACCGAGTCCAAGAGGCGCGGGGACATCAACAGGATCATCGAATCCAAGAGGAAGTGGAACCTCAACAAGTTCATCAACCGCTACGGATACGAGCTGTTCAAAGGGGTCCGCGTATGGCTCCTCACCCCCGAGGTCGTCTCCGAGATCCTCCCGCTGGAGATGGGCATATTCGACGTGCTCATCTTCGACGAGGCCTCGCAGATGTACGTCGAGAAGGGCGTACCGTCCATCTACCGTTCCAAGAAGGTCATCGTCGCCGGCGACCACAAGCAGCTCCGCCCGTCCTCCCTCGGAGTGGGGAGGATCGACTACGAGAGCGACGAGGACGACCCCGAGGACGACGTCTCGGCCGCGCTCGAAGAGGAGAGCCTGCTCGATCTCGCCAGATCCAGGTACGACTCCATCCTGCTGAACTTCCACTACCGCTCCAAGTACGAGGAGCTCATCGCCTTCTCCAACTACGCGTTCTACAACGGAAGACTGTACGTCTCCCCCAACGTCGAGGAGCCGGAGAGGCCCCCCATAGAGGTGTTCCGCGTGGACGGCCTGTGGGAGAACAAATCCAACATCGCCGAGGCCAGGAAGATCGTCGGCCTGCTGAAGGAGTTCTTCGCCAACAGGAGGAACAACGAAACCGTCGGGATCATCACGTTCAACTCGTCCCAGAGGGACCTCATCTCGGATGTCCTGGACGAGGAATGCGCCTCCGACCCGTCCTTCGGGAAGGCCGTCAACGACGAGATGCGCAGATTCGACAACGGCGAGGACGTGGGCCTATTCATCAAGAACATCGAATCCGTCCAGGGGGACGAGCGCGATGTCATCATGTTCTCCGTCGGCTACGCCAAGAACAGCGACGGGAAGCTGATGCAGAGGTTCGGATGGCTGAACAACCGCGGAGGCGAGAACCGTCTCAACGTCGCCATCTCCAGGGCCAAGAAGAAGATCCTGATCGTCACATCCTTCGAGCCGGAGGACCTCCAGGTCGACAACATGAAGAACGACGGACCGAGGATCCTCAAGAAGTACCTCCAGTACGCCCGCGCAATCAGCGACGGGAACAAGGACATGGCGGATTCCATCCTGAAGTCCTTCGGAGACGAGAGATGGGAGACCCCGGACGAGATCGGCTCGTCGAGGATATCGGACCGCGTGTACAACGCGCTCACCCGCAAGGGATACACCGTCGAGAAGAACGTCGGAATCGGCGGGTACCAGATCGATCTGGCTGTCAAGCAGAACAACAGGTACATCCTCGGCATCGAGTGCGACAGCCACCTGTACTCCCTCCCGGCATCCACAAGGGAGAGGGACTACCACAGACAGAAGTACCTGGAATCCAGAGGGTGGAGGATCCACAGGGTCTGGACCCCGGGCATGTGGAAGAACCCCGACAGGGAGATCTCCAGGATAATCGAGGCGATAGAGCGCAGCAACGACGCCGCCTGACCGGGCCCTCTGGGGCCCGGAAACCCTTTGCCATCTTCTCAGAGCTTCGTGACATCCCCTGTGCGGAGGTCGCATCCGAAACGGTCCTCCCAGTGCAGCCTTATCGAGGCTTCCGCCGCAAGGTCCGTGTTGCTGTAGACTATCGACCACTGGGTGTTGCTGGTTATATCCTCGGGATCCGGCGGCTGAGATGACACGCGCAGCGCCTCCCATGCATCCTCGGACGTCGCACTGCCGCGGGTGCGCTCGATCACGTCCATGACGGAGTCGTAGCGCTCCCTCCCGTGACCGTAGCGGCCGTTGCGCTGATGGGGGAGGACGCGATCCGCATGCATGGCGTAGAAATTGGTGGTCGCCTCGACGCGGGTGACCGTCATCGTCCTCTCCGAACTGTCACAGTCGTACTCCACGACGCGGGAGTCGCCGGATGCGTCCGTTATGAAAAAGTGGTAGTCCCTTCCGGATGATGCGAGCATGGCGTATCCTCCGATCAGCTCCACCGCAGCCTCGGTCGAATCGGCCCTGTCCAGGACCAACCGGATGACCAGGCTGGTCGCGATGGTCGGCCTCCCTTCGGTCTTCTGACGCGTCGGTTCGCTGTCCAGCGTGAGCACGGCGATGGATACGCCCTTCTCGTTCACTCCGTCCAGACATATGAACGGAGCCGTCAGGCACGCGATCCTCGATCCGAATCCCATCGGATCGTTGGCACCGATGTTGTCCAACGCTGCGAATGCTATGGAGGAGAAACCTCCATGAGGGCGGCACCTCACTATCATAGCGGATGTATCGAACTTGAAATCGTAGTTGCGGCCCATGAGATGCTTCGAATCGGCCGTGGTCATGGAGAATGCGGTGCAGGAGAACTCGG
>LVVU01000119.1:0-1025 GCA_006954465.1 Candidatus Methanoprimaticola hominis | reverse complement strand
GCAGGAACGGGATCGCCTCCTTCCTGATGGCTTCGACCAGGCTCCTATCATCCGTTATCCCGTGCGAGATGAGACGGTCCAGATCGTAACGGTAGCGGACATCCATGGCGTACAGCCCGTAGCCGTCCTCGTATCCGGCGATCCGCTCAATGCTCCTCATCGTTCCGACACGCATCAGATCCCTCCGAATGTACAGCGATCCGACGATGCCCGATCAAACGGATAATCATATCGCATCACCCCTTTTCTATCGGTTTCTCCATTCCGGACGCATGACCTTCATGGAACTGACCGCGGAGAGGTACTCCTCCAGGAAGTATTCGAGCAAGCCCGTCGAGAAGGAGAAGATCGATGCGATCCTCGAAGCGGGAAGGCTCTCGCCCACCGCCAAGAACCTGCAGCCCGTCAGGGTCCTCCAGAGACCCCGGAATCCCTCGGGAAGCTGGCCAAGACCGCCAATCTCTACGGGGCCCCTGTCGGACTGGTCGTCATCGCGAGGACCGATATCGCGTGGACCAGACCCTTCGATTGCAAGAACTTCGGCGACATCGACGCCAGCATCGTCACGACCCAGATGATGTACGAGGCCCAGGAGCAGGGACTCGGGACGGTATGGATCGGATACTTCGAGCCCGCGATCCTGAAGGAGGAGCTGTGCCTCGCCGGGAACGAGGAGGTCTCGGCCATCCTCGCCGTCGGATACCGCGCCGACAAGACCTCGAGGAACCACGGGAACCGCATCCCGATGTCCGAGTTCGCCGAACGCATCTGAACCTCCTCCGGCCCGTCGCATGGCGGGTTGGAGGATATTCCTTCTCAACATTCCCATTACCTTTAGGACGAGCTAAAATAGTAGGAATCGGTTTTTCCGGAACATGTCCAAGAAGACTCTCAAGATCGAAGGGATGATGTGCGAGGGCTGCGTGAAGTCCGTCAAGGAGGCCCTCGAGAAGATCCCGGGCATCACGAGCGTGGATGTCAACCTGAAGAAGGGCACCGCCGTCGTCCAGGGGGATGCCGATGAC
>LVVU01000118.1 GCA_006954465.1 Candidatus Methanoprimaticola hominis | reverse complement strand
GTCGCTGGTGTATCCGGTGGCGGAGGCGAGCGCCAGCATCTGGGCATCTGCCTTCGCGAGGAGTCTGTCAATGTTCTCTTTGGTCGGTATCGCGGCCTCAATGGAGAGTCCCATGGACTCCCTGAACGCCTTCGCGATGAGCGGTACAATCGTCTCCTTAGTCGGGAACGCGATCGAGACACCCAGTGCCAGGGCGTTGTGTGCGGCCGTAGCGAACATTGTGGAATAGTAATCCTCGGGGATGTCGAGAACATCCTTTCCGTAGATGACCCCGTCCTCGTATGCGGACCTGAGCTCCATACCCACAACCATGGGCAGGATCTCGAGCTTGGGGAGCATCGCGGCCACGGGCCCGGAGATGGGCTCTCCTTCCTTGACCAGCGTGGTGTCCTTCTTGATTACTATCTTTCCCGCATCGATTGCTGCGGGAAGGCCTATCTTCTGAAGTTCCCCGATGATGGGGCCGGGTCCGAAGGGTGTGGGTCCCTTGGGGACGACGATGTCGAAGGGCGCGAGCTGTCCCTCCTTTGCAGGAGCGGGCGTCATCGTGGCCTCGAGCTTCTTGTAAAGCTTGAAGGGGTCGATGTCCGTCGTAACAATCGCGCACTGTCCGTGCACCGCATCCTTGAGTCCCAGGAGCTCAGGCTTCTCCTGCGCCGCCTCCTCGATAGCCAAGAGCATGAGCTTGTTCTTGGTCATCTTGAGTTTGGCGTGGGCCCTGAGTCCCGCCCTCATAGACTGGATCTGCTGTCCGGGGATCCCGTGCATGTCGACAACGGCAATGACGGGGTACTCGCGCATATCCTGTACCAGCTCCTCGACGAGGTCCTTCTTCCAAGTTGCGACGTGTGCCATCTTCATACCTCCTTACAGCACCCTCTCGGAGGGCCCCATGGTGGTCTTGACGTAGGCGGAAGCGATGTTGTGCTTTCCCTTCTCCAGGTGGAGCTCGACACGCTTCAGGATGAGATCGACGTTCTCGGCGATCTCCTCGGCGGACATGTCCACAGACCCAACGGGTGCGTGGAATGTCTTCCTGTCCTTCGTCCTGATGGTCACAGACTTGCGGAGACCGTCGATCATCGCAGCAGGATCTGCTCCGGGAGCGATGGGCTTCGGCATCTTTCCGCGAGGACCGAGAACGGTACCGAGCCTCTTACCGACGACTGCCATCAGAGGCGCCTCGGCGATGAAGTAATCGGTATTGTTAGCGATCTTCTTTGCCTGTTTCTTGTCGTCCGCGATCGCTCCGAGTTCCTCGGGGGTGATCACGGCATCGGCCACGTCCTTGGCTTTCAAGGCTAGTTCGCCACCACCAATCACGCAGATCCTGACCGACTTGCCGCGGCCGTTCGGGAGGATGATATCCTCCGTGATACGGTTCTTCGGGACCGTCAGGTCAACATCCTTGAGATTGATGGCCAACTCAACCGTCTCGGTGAAATTGCGCTTCTTCGCACTCTCCAGTGCCTTCTGCACAGCCATCACGGTTGGTTTTTCTGCCAATACAATTCCTCCTCGTAGTTCGAACGAGTCTTTTCGGGACTCTCCTACAAGTGAATGGGGCTATAAGGGGGTAGTATTTAAAGTCGACCGTTCGACTCGAGATGTGCCCGAAGCGAAGGATCTGACGATTCGTGAGTTCCGATGCCTGCATGGCTGTCGACGATACAGCACCAAAGGATTATGATTATGCAACCGTGTGCGTGCATCGATGAAACAGATGGGCATACGCGACATGACCTTCGCGCAACTGCGCGAGATGGACAGATACTACGTCGATAAGACCATGCTCATCGCCGATATCCTCCGGACAGGGGACAGCAATGTCTATCTGTTCACACGCCCCCCTGGATTCGGGAAATCCACGAACCTGACCATGCTGGATGCCTTCTTCAACATGGAATACACCGGCAACACATGGTTCGAGGGGCTACGGATCCTGGACCATCCAGAATTCGACGGATACAGAAACGCATACCCTGTGATCGATCTCAACCTGAAGGACGTACAAGCAGAACCATACGATGGATTCCTGGACGGCATCCGCTCAGCAGTGCTCAGATGCTACCGGAATCATGACTATCTGTTCGAACAGAAGGATGTCGCTGAAGAATTGTCCTACATATCCGATACTCTCACGACCCGGACAACCCCTGAAACCCCACTCGTCGAATCGATTCGTCTGCTCATCTCGGCATTGGCGAGGTACCATGACAGAAGAGTCGTGGTCCTCATAAATGAGTATGATAGTGCGGTTGCCAGCACCTCCGACAGAGACTCTCGTGGGAGAAAGCTCGCATTCCTGAGAGATATCTTGGGTTCCGCCCTCAAAGACACCGGCGATGTACAGATGGCATGCATCACAGGGATGACACAGATCGCGGAAGAGAGCGTATTCTCGGGATTCAACAACGTCTGCGTCTACGACATCTTCTCCGAAGAATTCAGCGACAGATTCGGCTTCACCGAAACGGAAGTGAAAGAGATACTGAACCACTTCTGTCATCCCGAGAAGATGGCGGAAGCCAAGGAATGGTATGGTGGATACCGCTTCGGGAATGCAGACGTATACAATCCATTCAGCATCATGATGTACGTCCTGAACGACTTCAAAACGGATCGGTATTGGACGGTTGCCGGCCCGGAGATGGCGATCGAACAGCTGCTTGATACGGGTGATGACCGGAATCTCGAACAGATCCTACCCTTGATGAACGGGGGAGAAATCAGCTCGAAACTCAAGGCAACATCGTCCTTCTCCGATATCGGGAGAGACAGGAATACGTTGTACAGCATCATGACCGCATCCGGATACTTGAGGGCGGTTCCATGCGACGATGATACATTCTGCATCTCGATCCCCAACAAGGAGATCGAGGAACTTCTCGACGAACTGCTGGAAGAAGCAAACAGGACTCCGGCGGCCTGAACCGGGCCACACGGAAACCGGAAGAGAAGAAGGTTGGATAATATGAGGGACGGGTCTCCCCGCCCCTGTTAGTTTCAGTCCGCTAGGGCGGCGTCGTACTCGCCGGCCCTGACAGCGGCCTGGAAGTCCTTGGGGTTCTTGCCGTCGATGGTGACTCCGACAGCGACGCAGTTTCCTGCGACCTCCATGGCCCTGGCCTTCATGGTGGCTCCGAGAAGGTCGTCTCCCTTCATGTCGACAATCTTCCTGAGCTGCTCGATGGACAGGTTCCCGACCTTCTCGGTCTTGGGGTTGTGGGCTCCGGAATCGACACCCAGCTCGCCCTTGATCAGAGCGGACATGGGAGGGGTTCCGACCTTGATGTCGAAGGTCTTGTCGTCGTTGATGAGGACCTTCACAGGGACCTTCATTCCGTCGTACGCCTTCGTCTTCTCGTTGATCTTAGCTATGACCTGGCCGATGTTCACGCCCTTGGGTCCCAGTGCGGGACCGAGGGGAGGACCTGCGGAGGCCCTGCCCCCGTCAACCAATGCCTCAACAGTGTCTACCATTGTTCATCTCTCCTTCTCGATTATCCGTACGCTGTCTCCCTTGACAGTGACGGGTATGGGGACCATGGCTTCGATGAGCTCGACCGTGATCTCCTCTTTGGCCTGGTCAATCTGCTGGACCCTGGCCTTCTCGCCCTTGAACGGACCGTTCACGAGCTCGACTATGTCACCCTCGACGATTCCTACGACCGCGGACACAGGCACGAGATACGGGCTGATCTCCTCGATGGGGATCTCCCCGTTGGTCTGGCTGTTCCTGTCGTCGCTGCTGCTGGAGGTCTTCTCGTCCTTGACGAAGTTCCTGGCCTTCTTGATGTCGCGGACCTCGTCGTTGAGGCGGTTCGTGTTCATCCCTTCGACGAACACGTAACCCCTGAGTCCCGCAGGGCTCAGGATGGCATAGACATCCCTCTCAGACGACCCGGACTTGGCTTTGGCGTTGGCCTTCTCGTAGAGGGCCTGGGCGACCGCCTTCTCCTGGTCGATCTGGGTTTTAAGGATCATGATCGACTGCGTCGCGACGGCCCTGAACGAGATCGAGCTCGTCATACCGTCGTCCGCAGTCACTGTGACTTCGACCGCGTCCCCGTACCTGGCGCCCCTGGGGCACTCGACACAGAGATACAGCTCCTTCGCGGCCTTGCCGCCAACTTCCACTTCGATCTCGGAGGAGCTGCGGTAGCTTCCCCAGATCTCCTCCTTGGACGAATCGCAGAGCGTGACATCCCAGTCGGGTGCACTGGCGTCGGGACCCGTGGTGATGGAGAACGAGATCTTCACCGCGTTTCCGTCGGTCGATACTGAGAACGGCCATTCGGCCTTGGAGCCCGCATGGACCTTCTGGAGAGGTGATTCGCCTGATACGGAGACCATGCTATCAGCTCAGAAGTAAGAGGGCAGGACGTCCATCAGCCACCAGATCGCGAAACCGACAGCACCGATGATGATGATTCCGATTCCGGTGATATACAGTGTCTTGGTGTACTCCTCGCGAGAGGGCGTGTGGGCCATCTTGAGGATTCTGCCGTACTTGCCCTTGCCGAAGCCTTTGGCCTTGGACTCGAACTCGTCCTGCAGGTCGTAAGCAATGGACTCTTCGTCTGCCATCTTATCGTTCTCCTCCCGCCGTGCGGGCCGTCCTCGTTTCCACTGAAGGATAACAAGTCAAGGATGCCCTTTATTAGTGTCCTTATTAAATAGGTTTCGATACTTCTAGAGGGTTCGATAATTCGAACGACATTAAAACAGACATCTGAAGCCCCTGCCAGGATTCAAGCGACTACGATCCCGTTGCCAGTCGTTCTCATTATGCGGGCTCTGGTCTCCTTGTACATGTTGTGGAAGTCGATTCTGCAGATCACCTGGCGGATCATGCCGATCTGGCTTCTGGCGGTCACCACTTCCGGGAATAGGCGCTTGAAGTCGCTGAATGTGCACTCGCACTTCCATCTGGTCCCGTATCCCGACTCCTTCACCCATTCGTCGTACGGGAGCGAGCACCATAGACGGGCCGCCTCGCCTCTGGCGAGGCAGCCGTTGTTGGTAGGCGCCGTGTTCACCTTGAAGCTGGTCACGAACCTGAGCTTCTTCTCCGAGCATAGATAGATCCAGTTCTCATCGCTGCTGTAGGCCCCGTCGGCATAGACGACTTCCAAACGGTGACCCTTCTTCAGCGCCTCCTCGACGAGATACTTCAGAATGGGCGCGTCTCCGACCGATTCATCGGTGATGGCGAATGCGATGAACTCTCCTGTGTCCACGTCCGAAAGCACATGGAGGTGAAGCCACCCGCGGTCTTTGACCTCGGTCTTCCACTTCTTGGTCCTCCAGCGGTTGATCGAAGAGAGCGCGAGTCCTGAAGCGTCTATCCCGACTCTCCTGGGCCTCTCCGTCACGTTCGAACTGACCCCCATCGTGTAGATGCTGGAACCGTAACGTTCGGAGAGCTCCTTGCAGGGTTTCGAGATGTATTCGGTGGTGAGGCAGTTGGCCCTCTCCAGAAGCCTGGTCGGAGATGGTGCGGCGATGCCGGCGAAGCGCAGGATGCCTTGGAATAGCCCCGCTACGGTATCGAACTTGCCGTCGACGGCTGTCAGAATGGTCATCATCCAGATTATCAGGGCGTCCGAGTACAGGAACGGACGTCCGACCTTGCCCTCGTTCATCCGCTTCAGGTCCTCTTCGAAGATCGGCTTCCATATCGTGAGGTCGCCGATGTTACGGGTGAGTTCGAGCATCGCATTGTTGTTCGCCTTCATCTCTTCCTGCGTGGGTTTCCTGGGTTCCGCCTTGGCAATAGCCGGTTTCTCGGCGAAAGTCCCTGCGACTTTGACGTCGTGGGGAGTCATCCTCTTCGCAGTGTTTAAGTTCCTCTGGGCTTTATTCCGTCTTGCCATCTGATCACGTTACCGGGTGGCCTCCCCCGTTGTTTCTACTCGTGGGGGGAGTATCCCCTTTTCACGGCCGGTTGGATTCGACCTGTATAGAACTCGATGTAATATTATTTTAATTTTTCGATAAGTAGAAATATTAGATTTATCATTATATTTAAATTCTTGTGAAATGATGGTATGAGATACATAGATCATCGCAGGTTATCTCGCACTGAAGAAGGGCGATGAAGAGTCGGAATACTTCGACCGAGAAGCCGGGCAGGGGTGCCGGATCCGGCGGGTCGGAAGGGCCAAGGCCGATCGCTTTCCTGCATCGCGTTCCGATAGCCACGCGCCCGGAATAATTACCGAACCCTCTA
>LVVU01000117.1:6160-8550 GCA_006954465.1 Candidatus Methanoprimaticola hominis | reverse complement strand
TAGTGATCGGTGACGTAGTCCAGACCGTATTTGGCCAGCGCCTGCTGTTCAGCCTTCTTGTTCATCTGGAGCATCGCCTGGATCTCGTTCACCCAGAACTCGTCCGCGAATCTCGGATCTGTCAGCTCCGCGTGCAGAGCGCCCAGGTCCTTGTCGTTGAGTTTGTCGGTGGGCAGGTCGTAGTTTAGGATGTCCGATGCTGTTATCCCGACGAACTGGGCGGTGGGCGTCGCCAGGTACTCGGAGATATGGGCGGTCTTGATCGCACCGTACGCCACGGAGGCGTAGATCCTGAACGACCACGGGTCGCCGTCGGTGAAGACCACGACGGGGATGTTGTACTCCTCGTTCATCCTCTTGATCAGACGCCTTGTCGACCTGGCGGGCTGTCCCGACAGATGCACCAGGGTGCATCCGAACTTCTCGGGGAAGCCGTTCTCGATCAGCCTGGCGTACATACCTCCTGTCTCGATCGCCATGACGAACTTCGTGTTCCCGGGATCGATCTGGAAGGTATCGTCCTCCACCTTGTACGGCACGGCGAATCCCGCCTCGGACACGTCGTCCATGCAGTTCATGGTCTTCATGCCCTTCTTGGTCATGGTGGTGATGTTGATGTCGCCGTACATGTGGGCTCCGGATTCCTCAGGCCTGAGCTTGAAGTCCTCCCTCATGCAGCTGGTGACCGTCTCCAGGTCTTCCGCGAGGAGGTTGCCCTCGTCCTGGGTGTGGAACTTGGCGTTGTGCCATCCCTCGGATATGTAGTACATCTCCCTCAGGGTGGACGACTTGTTCTCGCGGATCATCTCGTTGATGAACTCCGTCGTGTACACGGTGCGGAGCATCATCACCGCTCCGTTGACGGTCTTCGCGGTACGGACGGTCTTCAGATTCCCGTACTTCCAGACGTTGTGCCTGGAATCGAATTCTATGTTCCTCTTAGTCCTCTGGGGAAGGGACATGTTGGGGATGTCCCCGTTGTCGAGCTGGTCGTAGAGGCTCTCCACGATGCCCGTGAGGCTCTCGAGGGCCTCCTTCTGTCTGTCAGTCCTCGCCAAGGTCCTCTACCTCCTCTTTCTCTTCCTCGTCATCGTCTGCGACGTAGTCGTCCGTCTCGACGATCTCCATTCCCTTGATGCCCCAGTCTCCCGGAAGCTGCTCCGCGCCCATGACCATGGCCGGGTTCAGTCCGGAGAAGTAGACGTCGTCGGCATCGAAGGTGTCCGCCAGCTCCCCCACCAGTTCGAAGGACACGACGGTGTGCTCGGACGGTTGGAGGTCCTCGACGGTCCAGTTGGCCTTGCCTTCATCGTTCATGTCCTTGAAGTGCTCGTGGCCGAACAGCGTGAGGTTCACCGCCTCCTTGGGGAGGTGGGCGTGCAGCATGAACGTCCTCGGCTGCACCGTGTAGTTGTATATCGTGAATGTGACCTGCCGGGTCTTCTTGTCTATCTTCTTGACCGCGGGCTCCACCCATACCACGTTCATGATCTTGGTGATCGTCCTGTCCAGGCTGGGAACGGGCCTGCCGAGCTGCTCGGCGGTCTTCTTCGCCATGTCGGGCAGGATCTCCTGCACGATCTCGAACTTGGCATGGGTCTTCTTCTTCCTCTCCATCTTGTTCAGATGGCTCTTGAGGTTCCTGGCGCACAGCCTGAGCGCCAGTCCGATCTCCGACATGATCTCGGGAAGGCTTGCGACGGCCTCCTTCCCCTCGGATGTGAACGGGACCTTGGTGGAGGCGATGTGGACCATGATGATTGCGGGTCCGTACGGGATGCCCTTCCCGCCCCTCTGCTCCAGTCCGTACCTCCTCCAGTCGAGCTCGGAGATCGCCTTCGTTATGGCGCAGGCGCCCTGCTGATACAGCAGCGGGACGCGGTTGGCGAACCTCAGGATCGGGACGGGGCCGTCCGAGGGGATGTCCCCGCCGTATACGATCCCCGCCTCGATGATGAACGGATTCCCGTTCACCGCCTTCGGCGAGCGCGTGACCGGGGTGGCGTAATATGCGGGCCTAAGTCCCTCCAGGACATGCATCAGACCCTTCTTGATCAGGGTATCCCCTATGGGGGAGAGGCAGTCCGTGGGAGGAGCCATGATCTTGACGGTCTCGATGGCCTTGATGATCTTGATCGCATCCTCCCTGTCCAGCTTCGCAGGGGACTTCTCGGGCTTGACTCCGGACTTCTCGCATATCTCGGTGGCGATCCTGTCCGTTATCCTGGAGAAGTCGTTCTTCAGGAAGGCCTTCAGCGTCTTCTGGTTGGTGTTCCCTGCGTACTTCAGGAGGTCTCCGATCTCCATGCCCTCGGGGTGAGGTTTGATCTCCTTCGGCTTCGGAGGCATGATGTCCGTCGCCCTCTCGAACGTGAATCCCTTCCCCTCGG
>LVVU01000117.1:0-6134 GCA_006954465.1 Candidatus Methanoprimaticola hominis | reverse complement strand
ATGGCGGTGTCCCTGAGATACTCGTATACCGACTGCTTACCGGTGATGTACCTGCCTTTGATCGTGTATTCGATGCTGGTCCCGTGGGGTCTGTCCCAGGTCTGGGCCTTGTCGTTGGTCACGACCGGACGGTTGGTCTTGGTGTCGATGACGATGTCCATGCCCCACGCGGGCTCGTCGTCGTCCTCGATCTTGGATATGATGTGGGCGGGCTTGCCGGTGGTGATGTTGCCGTACATCACGGTGGCGGATATCCCGATACCCTGCTGTCCTCTGGACTGTCTCAGCGCGTGGAATCTCGATCCGTAGAGCAGACGGCCGAATACGTTCGGCATCATCCTGTGGATGATACCCGGTCCGTTGTCCTCGATGCAGATCCTGTAGTCCTCGTCGTTGAGCCTATCGATCCTGACGGAGACCTCCGGCAGGATGCCGGCCTCCTCGCAGGCGTCGAGGGAGTTGTCCACCGCTTCCTTGATGCCCATCAAGAGGGACTTGGAGCGGGAATCGAATCCCAGGATCTGCTTGTTCTTCTCGAAGAACTCCGTGACGGAGATCTCCTGCTGCTTAGCGGCCAGCTTATGCGCTATGGCCGGTTTCTTGCCGTCGGTCGCGGCATTTTTCGCACTGGTATCTTCAGAGGGCATCCAGTGGGGTCATGGCGGTCACAGTCTTAAGGTTCTTCATGCCCGTGGCCTCGGAACAGGGATGCCGCAGCCTCCCATGGGATCCCTTCGAAGGCCTGAGCGGATTTTCGGATGCAGCTTCGAGGACGGCATCGGCGGACATCGCGAGGGTTCCGACGGAAGGTTAAAGACAATCTAGAGGTATCATGAACCCGAGGGAGAAGGAGGGTGGAAATACCCATGTCGGTGCTACGGCCTGGGCAGGCCCCAAGCCGGGCCAGGCTCCGACCTGCCTTACAGCAGGTCAAAGACCTTCGCGATGATACGCAATGCATCAAGCAAGGTCTCGAGGATTTTTATCCTCCCGTCCTTAGATGGGGTCTTGTCCATCTTTGGTTCTCCTGGAGAGGGTTTCAGACTCTCCAGGACTCCCCTTCGTCCTTATGATATATGATGCGTGGGACTGCATGCAGCACTGCGAGGTTCTGCGCAATCGCTTTAACGACGATTGCGATATGAGATTCATGAGAGAGATCCCGATAGGAATCCAGGATTTCAAGAAGCTACGTGATCTCGATCTCTATTTCGTGGACAAGTCCTGGCTTGTAGATCGGATCGTAGGAAGAGGTAAGGAGGTGTTCTTATTCACGCGTCCGAGACGTTTCGGAAAAAGCTTATTCCCTCGATGCCTATCTGAACAGGGAGTATGCGGGCAATACATGGTTCGATGGTTTGGAGATATCCCGTATTCGTCCCGATGATCCGGAGAAGAATGCCAACACCGTCGTCTATCTGGATCTGAAGGATGTCGGGGACGGCACGTATGAGGATTTCCTAAGGAAGATCGAACTCTCGATCGCGATGATGTATGATTGTTTCTCGTATCTGGTCGATTCGGATGTATGCGGCCCTATGAAGAAGCGCTTCATGGACATATATGATCAGAACGAGGATGCAGACTACTCCCAAGCTCTCCAGATTCTGATATTCCTGCTCGGCAAACATCACGGCAGCAAGGTAATCGTCCTGATCGACGAGTACGATAATGCGATGAACAATGCGAGGGACGATGTGAATCGCAAGAGGATACTCGATTTCCTCAGGTCTCTTCTAGGCGGAGCACTGAAAGGGAACGAGTTCCTGAAGTTCGCGGTTGTCACGGGAGTTATGAAGGTGGGGCGTGAGAGCATATTCTCAGGTCTCAACAATCTGTACACGAACAGTGTCTTCTCGACGGAGTTCGACGAGGCTTTCGGCTTCACGGGTGAGGAGGTGAGGAAGCTCTGCGAGTATTACGGTCATCCGGACAGGTTCGACGAAGCCAGGATGTGGTATGACGGGTATCGTTTCGGTGACGCGGACGTATACAATCCATGGAGCATCCTCAATTATGTGTCGGAAGGATTCAGACCGGGTCCGTACTGGGCATCGACCAGCGGGAATGACATAATTGAGAATCTGGTGGACGGGCTCGGAGCAGACATCTACGAAGATTTCAGAAAGATCGCTACAGGAGATGGGGTTACGAAGCACATCTCCGACACCGTGGTTTATTCCGATATCTCGGATGGCGGAGAGGCACGGGATCTGTTCTCTGTGATGATAATGTCGGGGTATCTGAGTGCGATACCTACGGGAGAGGTCGGAGAATACAGGCTTCGGATCCCTAACAAGGAGGTGTCTGGGGTCTTTGAAGATCGCTTCCTCAGGCGCATGGGAAGGACAGGGCAGAGGATCCGCGAACTCGCGAAAGCGGTGGTATCTGGAGATGCGGTTGCCGTCGCGGACTCGTTCGGAGATCTGGCGATGTCCATCGACCCGAAGGTCATGTCCCATGAGCATGCCTATGAGATCCTCTGCATATCCTTGTTGATGTATCTTGAGGGTCCGTACAGGATCCTGAACGAGATCCATGCCGGCAACGGGTATTGCGACATACTCCTCGAGAGCCGCAGATCCTATCTGCCTCATGTCTTGCTGGAACTGAAGCGCAAAAGGATCGATGGCGGAGACATCGATGCTCTCGCTGAATCGGGTCTGAAGCAGATCCATGAGAAGTCATACACGCATCCTTTGAGCGGCAGGGTGTTGCTGTACGGCATCGCTTTCGACGGATCGAAGGCTGCAGTGAAGACCGAGAGTATCACACTACGATGTCATCTGCTTCATCTGTTGCAGCATCGTGAACGGTTCTGACGGACCGGCAGACGTTCCGACGGACCGGCAGACGTTCCGACGGAAGGTTAAAGACACACGAGATGCATCGTGAATCCGAGGGAGATGGAGGGTGGAAATACCCAGGTCGGTGCTACGGCCTGGGCAGGCCCCAAGCCGGGCCAGGCTCCGACCTGCCTTACAGCAAAGACCTTCGCGATGATGCGCAATGCATCGAGCAAGGTCTCGAGGATTTTTATCCTCCCGTCCTTAGATGTTGTTGTCATCTAAGCTCGACCTGGAGAGGGTCTTAGCCTCTCCAGGACTCCCCTTCACTCTTATGGTATAAGATGCGTGGGACTGCATGCAGCACTGCGAGTCTCCCGCATTCGCTTCGTGACGGCTTCGGTTGTAACGGTCGGGATATCCGAGTGGGCATGTCGGATTCCGAACCGAGTGCATCCCGGTTCGGAGAGGGCAAAGTTCCCAAGTACCACCTGACACATCCTGCTTCCGATATCATGGCTGACAGGGGATTGGAGCGTGCGGTCTCGGGAATAGCGAAGAACCTCGATCCGGTGGCTGTCGCGACATACGACAACGGCCGTGGGATTCTGGTAATAGCCGAGTCGCCTGTCGATTCCAGGGCCCGGAGGGCGGAGATCGCCAGAGGAGCCGCGGGAAGGGCCGGCCGCATGTACGATTACATGGTCGTCACACCGGGGGAGCTCCGCGAGATCAGGTGCGATCCCGAGAACCCGATGGCATTCGTCGTGGCATCCTGTCAGGTCGTCTGGGGATCAATGGACGGACTAAGGCGAGATCGCATCCTCCGAATCCATCGAGGCGGGCCTCCCCATCGTTCCGACGGTCTGTCCATTCGTTCGCGATATAAGTGTTGAAATACCCCGCGCGCATCCCTCCATCCGATACAAATGGTTGACGAGAAAGCCATCCAGGTAGCGCAGGAGAAGTACGGCCAGCTTCTCAGGAAGCAGCTCGAGAGGGTCGAGAGGCTCAAGGCCGAGGGCGATTGGATCGACTACTCCAAGCTGGACAAGCTCATCATCGGCGTGTGCGGAGGGGACGGAATCGGACCCTACATCTGCGCATCCGCCCAGAAGGTCATGGAGTTCCTCCTGGCTGACAAGATCGCGGCCGGGAAGGTCGAGATCAGGCAGATCGACGGACTCACCATCGAGAGGCGCGCGGAGGTCCTGAAGGCCATCCCCGACGACACCCTCGAGGAACTGAAGAAGTGCCACGTTATTCTCAAAGGACCCACCACCACCCCTGCCAAGGGAGACCCCTGGCCCAACATCGAGAGCGCCAACGTCGCCATGAGGAAGGAGCTCGACCTGTTCGCCAACGTCCGTCCCGTCAGCGTCCCCGAGCTGGGCATCGACTGGACCTTCTACAGGGAGAACACCGAGGGATCCTACGCGCTGGGATCGGACGGATTCTTCGTCACCGACGACCTGGCCATGGACTACTGCGTCGCCACCAGGCAGGGTACCGAGAGGATCATCCGCGCTGGATTCGAGCACGCTAAGAAGACGGGTAAGAACTACGTCTCCATCATCGTCAAGGCCAACATCATCAAGACCACCGACGGTCTGTTCGTGGATCTCGCGGACGAGATCGGCAAGGAGTACCCCGAGGTCAAGCACGACGTGTGGTTCATCGACATCACCACCGCCAAGCTAATCGACCCCGCCCGCAGGTCCGACTTCAAGGTCTTCGTCCTGCCCAACCTGTACGGCGACATCATCACCGACGAGGCCGCCCAGATCCAGGGCGGTGTCGGAACCGCCGGTTCCGCCAACATCGGAAAGAGGTATGCTATGTTCGAGGCCATCCACGGCTCCGCGCCCAGGATGGTCACCGAGGGCAGGGCCCAGTACGCCGATCCGTGCAGCATGATCAAGGCTGTCGCCATGATGATGGACCACATCGGCGAGTCCGACAAAGCCAGGAAGCTCGGCATGGCCCTGGATGTCTGCTGCCAGTTCGAGCGCAAGCTCAGGATGACCGGCAGGGACACCGGAGCAACCGGGGACGAGTTCGCCCAGTATGTCATGGACACCATGCAGAGGGCGGACCTGGAGAAGGTCTGGCAGGGCTACGTTGACGAAGCCGTCGCGAAGGCCAAGAACTGATCGTAAACCGGGCCGTCCGACGAGGGCGGCCCATCATTCACCCCATGTCGGAACTCGGTATCATCGAATGGATGCAGGGCGCATCGCCCATGCTCGATCCGTTGATGGTCTCCGTCACATATGCTGCTTCCAACGCCGCGATATGGCTGATCGCCGCGTTCGTGATGACCTGCTCCATGCGCTATCGGAGGATCGGCGTGGCGGTCATCGTAGCCCTCGCCGTCACATACATCGTCGTGGATCTGGTCATGAAGCCGGTCTTCGACCGTCCGAGGCCCTTCGAGGTGGAGGATCTCGTTCCGATAGTGGATCCGCCGACATCAGCCTCCTTCCCTTCGGGGCATACGGCCCATTCGTTCGCGGCCGCGTTCTGTATATCCTATTATAATAGAAGATGGGGGATCCCGGCGCTCGCATTCGCATCGCTCGTCGGTGTATCGAGGATCTATCTGGGGGTGCATTGGCCGACGGACGTCCTCGCAGGGGCGATCGTCGGGATGGCCGTCGCCTACGCGGTCATATGGTTCATGGACCGTCGGGTGCCGTACTTCCAGGGTCTGCCCGATCCGAGGGTGCGGAACGATCCCTGATCATCCCGTCGAGATATGATGGAAGGGCCGACGAGGCTCCGCCGGCCCGGTTCGTTCAGTCCTCCTCATCCCATTCGGAGAACAGCCTGGCGATCCCGCCCTTGGCCGCCGACCAGCTGGGGACGCCGCCTGTGAGCATCGCCACGTTCAGCGCCTCGAGGATCTCCTCCTTGGTGGCGCCGTAGTTCTTGGCGACCTTCGCCTGGGCGTAGACGCAGTCGTCGCACATCCTCACCGCCACGCAGGCGAGGGCGATGAGCCTCTTGGTCTTCCTATCCAGTGCGCCGTCCTCGACCATCACCCTGTCCATGACGCTGATCGTCTCTACGAGCTGTGGATCCAGCTTCTGTATCGCCTTCAGAGTGTCCGGGGCGTAGTTTCCCATGTCGCTGCACATCTCGCGGAAGGCACGGCCTTCTCCGCATCCGTTCCCCTTTCCGGGGCATGATTCCCGAGTCATGATTGGAAATCGGTCGCAGAAGAGATAATGGTTCGTCCGAACCGGGTTGCCTCTTGGACATATAGGGTTGAAAGGTGACTTACAAGAAAATTGGTAAGAATCCCGAATGGACGGTCAATCCGGCGACTTACAGGCTGTACAAATC
>LVVU01000116.1 GCA_006954465.1 Candidatus Methanoprimaticola hominis | reverse complement strand
CTTTCTTACAGAGTCTTTATTACACGAAGTTAGAGAGTAATACGGATTCAGAATACGTATGCACCAACGGTACCAACTCGCATGTCACCTAGCTTGACGGTCGATGTCCGAGACCGGCACCGTGAATGCGAATACACCTTCCGGAAGTCCTTCCTGCGTATATTCGAAATTCGCTCCGTGGGGGTCTCCGAGTGGCATGAGAGAGTCGATGCATCGCGAGTATTAGTCGCTGTCCGAGGCCAGCTTATAAACCCGATAGCAATTCTTATATACATCATGAGAATACCATGGCTTACTGCCCTGGTAGTGTAGCGGCCTATCATGAAGCCCTGTCGAGGCTTCGACACGGATTCGAATTCCGTCCAGGGCGCTCATCCCTTACTTCGGTCCGGGATGCTTCTGAGTTGCTTCCGATCATTGCTCTTCTTCGTCCTTCCTCCTCGATGACCTGAAGTAACACGATTTTCGAATTTTGACACACGCTTAAATAGTCCTCCAACCGTGCGCGTCGCATGAATCACAAGGCGATTCTTATGGCCGCCATCGCTCTCGTAGCGGTGCTGGCGATAATGCCGTCCGACACCTCCGAAGGTGCGAGGACCATCGAGATCGAGGACGGCCTCGGGAACGACTTCGTGTTCGACGGTCCGGTCGAGAAGGTCGTCTCCATCGGAAAAGGAGTCAGCGCCACGATCATCAGGATAGGCGCCGTTGACAAGATCGTCGTCACCGACAGCTACACCAAGACCGATTCCGACGCGTTCTTCAAGCCCCTCCAGGACAGGATCGCTTCCGGCGACGTCGCCGCCGGAGGAAACATCTACTCCAGCGGAAGGGAGCAGCTGAAGACGGACATCATCGATGCCGCGGACAACGGGTTCGACAGAGTCGAGGATGTGGTCATCATCACCGGTTCCGACCAATACAGGGCCCCGATCGTGGACTTCCTGAAGGAGAAGGGATTCAAGAACATCCTCCAGTGGAACGACATCAAGGAGTACGACGACATCGAGGATTTCGCCGAGGCGATCTCCCTCGTGTGCACCGGATCCGTCCACCCCTCCATAGAGAAGCTCGATTACGTCCCCGACCATATCGAGGACGTGTTGAAGGACAACAAGGTGCCCAAGGCCGAGGCGTTCTACGTCACATACTCGGCCAACACGTTCAAGGTCGGCAACACCGGCTCCCTCGCCAACTCCATGATCGCCGCTGCAGGCGGGAGGTCCATCACCACCGACCCGTCCAAGACCGATTCCACCTATGCCGCGAACCTCACCGACCTCGTGGCGTCCCACCCTGGAGTCATCATCTTCGCGGACAACACCGTCGCATCGAACCCCGAACGCCTGTCCGACCTCAAGAAGGCCGTCGGAAACGATGTGAAGATCGTCCCGCTGAAGCCCATGTGGAACAACTACTGCATCGAGAGCATCGACGGGGTATGGACCATGGCCTGCGCCATGTACCCCGACCACTTCGAGGGCGATGTGCCCTCGGTCCCCGAAGCGGACAGCAAGGATATCGTGATCTACGCAGCCATCGGCGTGGTCGTCGTCGCGGTCATCGGCGGCGGTGCCTACTTCTTCATGAGGCCCTGAGCCGACCCGCCCGGAAGGGCGGGAAACCCTTTTCTCGAACCTCCATATGGTGCCCACCATGGTCTCATCCAGAAGATCCAGAACACTCATCATCCTGGTGCTGCTGATCGCACTGGCCGCGGTCTGCGTCTTCATGGACCTGTCCTGGATATCCGAGAGGAAATGCTACTCGTTCTCCGAGGTCTGGGACGCCCTGACCGGGAACGGGACCTGGGCATCGGAGACCATAATCTGCGAGATCAACGCCCCCCGCATCGTGGCGGGATTGTTCGTCGGTGCGGGACTCGCTGTGACCGGAGCCGCCATGCAGGCGGTGTTCAGGAACCCCCTGGCATCCCCCTACATCCTCGGACTCTCGTCCGGAGCATCGCTCGGAGCGGCCATCGGGATGCTATTCACCATCCCGTTCATCCCCGCCATAGTAGCGACTCCGATCCTCTCGTTCATAACCTGCTTCGCGACGATGATCCTTGTCTACGCCATGTCCCGTGCGGGAGGGGGCGTGAAGACCGAGACGCTCATCCTGTCCGGAGTCGCGGTATCCTCGCTCCTGTCGGCCCTGGTGTCCTTCCTCACGTTCATCTCGGGGGACAAGCTCGAAGGCATAGTCTTCTGGACCATGGGGAACCTCGGCAACGCCGATTGGAGCGAGATCGCTCTCATCGCACCGATGATCGCCGTCTGCTCCATCCTGCTCATAACGCAGGCGAAGCCTCTGAACGCCATGATGATCGGGGACTCCCACGCCATGGACCTGGGTGTGGATGTGAAGAGGACGAGACTGTTCGTGCTCATCCTGTCCACCGTGGTCGTCGCCGCGGCGGTGTCCTTCGTCGGAGTCATCGGATTCATCGGCCTGGTCATCCCGCACATGCTCCGCATCCTTCTGGGACCGGACAACAGGCACATCATGCCTCTCTGCATCGTGGCGGGGGCATGCTTCATACTCATCTGCGACTACCTCGCCCATATCGTCGCGCCCCTGTACGGGACGCTGCCCATAGGGGTGGCCACCTCGCTCATCGGAGCGCCGGTGTTCATCTACCTGCTCATCCGCAGGAGGAAGGAGGTGGGCTGGAGTTGACGCTCGAAACGAGGGGACTCGTGTACACCTACGGGAAGCACCTGGTGCTGGACGGGGTGGACCTACATGTGAACGAGGGGGAGATCCTCGGGATACTCGGACCGAACGGATGCGGGAAGACCACCATGCTGAAGAACCTCAACAGGAACCTGTCGCCGATGGAGGGTTGCGTCCTCCTCGACGGGGAGGACCTGGAGGAGATCTCGAAGAAGGACATCGCCCGCAAGATGGCCGTGGTCCCACAGACCAACGAGATACGCTTCGCGTTCTCGGTGAGGGACATGGTCGCCATGGGCAGGATGCCCTTCCAGTCCATGATGGGCGGCGCCTCGTCCGAGGACGAGAGGATCGTCGACGAGGCGATCGAGCTCACCGGACTGTCCGGGATGCAGGACCGCCTGATCAACACGATGAGCGGCGGCGAGAGGCAGAGGGTCATCATCGCAAGGGCGATAGCCCAGACGCCGAGGATCATCCTGATGGACGAGCCCACGCTGCATCTGGACATCAGCATGCAGTTCGAAGCTCTGGACCTGGTCTCCGGACTGGCGAGGAGCAAAGGACTCACCGTCGTCATCGTGTCTCACGACCTCCCGATGGTCGCCAGGTACTGCGACAGGATCGTCATGATCCACGACAGGAACATCTACGCCGACGGGAGACCGGAGGATGTCCTCACGCCGGAGAACATGAGGACGGTGTTCAATGTGGATGCCAGGTTCGAATACGACGAACGGGGACAGAAGACAGTCAGGCTCTTCGGGGCGTATCGCGGAGACGCACGATTGCATAATATCTTATGAGTGTCATACAACAAATATGAGGCAAGCCTTGCGTTACGCGCTGATGCACAAGGACGTCGAAGTCGCGGATCTGGAGATCGGAAATAATGGTATCTCCAAAATCACTTCGGTCCATTCTCTGGAGCATATGCCTCTCGGTACCATTACAAAAAACAAAGAAGACAGACATGCTTTGAATGAATGGTGGACTGGACGTTCCATCCCAGCCAGTCGTAAAGGACTGGAATCACTTCTGAATACTCTAAAAATCAATGACCCTGTAGAGCTGCTAACAAAATCCTTTGGCCTAAGTCTCTCCGATCAATACTGGATCAAACCTGCTGATTCGACAATCACCTGGAGTGATGTCAACTTCTTCCAAAATCCGTTCTCGGAAGATGTAGGAGACTTACTATTCGGAGAACAACTAAAGAAGGGTGAACTTAACCTATCCTCTCCAGATAACACATCCGAGGGTAATCTCAAGAAGAAGTGGAAAATTCTCAACGGGGAACGCTGTCTTCTTAAGTCAGGTTCCAAACCTGTCTCTCAAGAACCTTATAACGAAGTAATAGCGTCAGACATCTTAGAGTTACTTGGCATATCTCATACTTCATACGACCTGATTCGGTTCGATGATGACATCCTAAGCTCCTGCAAGGACTTCGTCGATACGGATACGGAGTTCATCAGCGCATACCGTGCGATGAAGACCCAGAAGCAGCGCAACGATGAGTCGAGATACGGGTTCTTCGTCTCCGTATGCGAGGATCACGGCCTGGATGCGGTTCCGTTCCTAGACCGGATGCTATCCTTTGACTATCTTATAGCCAACACGGACAGACATCTGAACAATTTCGGAATAATCCGCGATGCGACCACATTGGAATGGATAGGCTTCGCGCCCCTCTTCGACAATGGAGGGTCGCTCTGGTTCGATTGTTCGACAGAGGATGTCGGCAACACCGCCAGGTTGGAGAGCAAGCCGTTCAAGATGGACTTCGAGAAGCAGCTCGGCATGGTGACATCCTTCGATTGGTTGGATCCCGAGAAGCTAGACGGCATCCCGTCCATCGTCGGATCGGTCATGACCGAGGAGAACGGTTGGAGATACCCCGCACGCAGGGATGCGCTGATCGCCGCGCTAGGATCGAGGGTCGAACACCTCAGGAAGGTCGCGGGAATCCGTCGATCGCCGTTGCGACCGTCCGCAATGTTCTTAAGCGATATCGGATGAATGGGGGAGCATGCGTTGGATGCTGCGCTCCAAGATCCACAGGGCCGTAGTCACCGAGACCCGCCTCGACTACGAGGGGAGCATAACGGTGGACGAGGATCTCCTGGAGCGTTCAGGGATCTGGGTCGGAGAGAAGGTCACAGTGGCGGACGTGAACAACGGCAGCC
>LVVU01000115.1 GCA_006954465.1 Candidatus Methanoprimaticola hominis | reverse complement strand
CTTTCTTACAGAGTCTTTATTACACGAAGTTAGAGAGTAATACGGATTCAGAATACGTATGCACCAACGGTACCAACTCGCATGTCACCTAGCTTGTCGGCATATGGTTCAACGCGATCCAGGAGAACCGCATAACGCTGTGCAGGAAGCACGGGATGAACTGGAGGGAGGCCTCGGCCGAGATGCTGACCACGCTCCAGCCGGTGGTGGTCACCACCTCCATCGTGCTGTCTGCATCGTTCCTGGCGCTCTGCGTCTCCGGGATCCAGATGATAGGCCAGCTCGGATTCACCGTGGCTGTGGCAATCCTGATCGACGCGTTCTTCGTCCGCACGTTCATGTCGCCGTCGATCTGGAGCATCAGGTGGAAAGGGAGCCGCAGGGAGTGAGCTCACTCGTCCCCGTCGAGAACGAACTCCGGGGCATCCAGATCCTTCTTCCCCACCGTGAAATAGCATATCACGAGGACCGACAGGACCATGATGCTCGCTGCAATGCAGCATTCGCGGACCGTCGACTCGAATATACCTATCAGATCGTAGGCGTACGAGGACATGTGCTCCAGGAGCCAGAATTCCATGTCCTCCACCACCTCGCCCTCTATATCCTGCACGTACCCCTCGAGCGCGGAGACCACGATGCCCTTGTACACGGCCATACCGAGGATGATCCCTATGAAACGGCAGGACATCAGCATGCCGGTGACCGCTCCCTGGTTCCTGCGGGGCGTCACCGCCTGGATGCTGACCAGCATCTCGGTGATTATGAGCCCGAATCCGAGTCCCATCACGAAGAGCGAGAACCCCACTCCGACGATGCCTCTCGGCATCAGGAAGAACGCGCCCATGAACGCTATCGCTATGATGATGGAGCCTGTGAGGACGAGAGGGCGTATCCCTTCGTGATAGACCATCTTCATCCCCATGAGCGATGTGACGACGCCTCCCATCACCAGGCACAGGAGCATCTTGCTCGCGGCGTAGAGCGTCATGCCGTAGGACACCATCATGAATATGGTTATGAACTGGAGGAGCCCGAGACCGCAGAATCCCGCCAGGAACATCCCTGCCATGAGGCCGAAATCGTTCTTCGTGATCCCATGAGGGATTATCGGATCCTTCGCCTTCCTCTCGACATACACGAGCAGGAATATCAGGATCAGACAGAACTCCAGGAAGGCCAGGCTCTCGTAGCTCACCAGCTCGAAGGCGACGTTGACCATCTGTGTGTAGATCATCACGGATGCTATGGCCAGGATGGTGAGCACCAGGCCGGGCACGTCCCTGACGTATTCGCGGGGCATGTCGGGAAGCGCCCTGTACGCCAGGATCCCGCAGATGAGGACCCCGAATGCGCACACGGGAACCAGATACCTCCAATCCCCGACATCGAACGCGAAATAGTACCCCACGGCGGTTCCGAACAGGGATCCCAGGCTGAACGTCAGCGTCATGACCTTGTGCGGATCGAGCCTGGAGCTCTTGGGATAGACCTTCGGGATGAATCCCAATGCCACCGTGAACAGGAATCCCGCACCGCACCCTTGGACCACGCGGAAGGCGATCATCATCTCGACCGTGTCGCTGAGGCACAGTCCGATGGAGCTGCCGAAGAACAGGGCGGTCCCGATGAGGACGGCGTTCTTCGGGCCGAGCCTGTCGATGAGCGTGCCCGCGACGATGACCATCGAGACCTCGGCGATGATGTAGCCCGACAGGATCCATCCCGCGATATTCGAGCCGGTCTCGGCCATGATCACGAGCTGGGGCATGCGCATGTACATCCAGCTCAGGCTGCATATGAGCATGCAGACACCCAACGCAGCCACCGCCGTGATATTGCTCTGCCTTCCCATCGGTCCGATTAAATCCCGTGGCGTTATAATACGTGTGCTGCATCCCATTAATCCGACCGACCTGTGACCTCCGGGTTCATGTGTTCGGAACGATCAAGAAGGCGATATCATCAGATGGAAAGATCCCGCACTGGCTGTTGTGATCATCGCGACGATCGCCGCTCTGTTCGCGATCACCCTCATCGAGGAGAACGCCTACGACAGAGGCCCGTTCGACATAACGTACGAGCTCGACGGAGGCATCAACGATGAGCGCAACCCGGCCTCGTACATGAGAGGCGACAGCATCGAGATCCTTCCCGCCAGCAAGGAGGGCATGGTCTTCGACGGATGGTACCGCGACATAGAACTACATCACAGGTTCGCCGGGATCAACGCAGGAACGGCCGGGGACATCACATTGTATGCGGGATGGGCCGATGACGAGAGCGGCACCGGAACCAGATTCGCCATCAGCGGATACTCCGAGGACGGGACCCGCACATGGAAATACGACGGAACCGTCAAGATCTCCTGGATGTACCACAGCCCGTATAGGCTGGCGTACTACATGCAGATCGACCATTCGGTCGATGTGACCGAGTACATGTTCGGCGATGTGGTCGGTTCATTCGGCGTGACGGATTCGTCATCGGCATGGGGCTCCGACCTCGTCTCCTCCAGAACGTATGTGGGATCGGAGATCCTGCAGACCGCTGCCGGCGAGAAGACGTGCTCCGTATACTCCTGCGGAACCGCGGACGGGATAACCATCAGGCTGTGGATATGCGATGACGACAGCACCATCTACAAGGTCCAGGCGGACAGCGATTCGGACCATTTCACGATGGACTTCGAGGAGAGGATCGAGGTGTCCGTTGTAGAGCACGTATCCGTGACGGTCCGCGGGGACCGCGGCATCATCGCATACGGCGACGGAGTGGATTCCCCGGGGATGATCCTGACGCTCACGGCGGAGGGAGAGGATTTCACCGGATGGTACGACTCCGAGAGTGTTCTCGTCTCGACATCCCCGATCTTCCAATACGAGGTGGGGACGTTCGATATCGAGTTGATAGCGCGCGGAAGCGCGGGACCCGTCGTGGCATCCGCAGGAACAGGATGCACCCTGGACACGGGATTCGAACTGCTCGATGCCGTCTGGAGCATATACAACGGTTTCGAACCGATCGGGACCCTGGAGGGATCGACCCCTTCATTCACCTTCGATTCGCCCGGAACGTACAGGGCGGATGCGAAGGGCAGGACCGCGGATGGTGCCGAGCACCTGTGGAGGATCTCCGTCATATGCGACGGAGAAGTGGCCAGGGAGTTCACCTGGACGTACGACGATGCGGAGTACACCGTCTCCGTGTCGATCGGCTATCTCCACTACCTCGATCTCCACGGAAGGTCGCAGGACATACGTGGAACCGTCGGAGAGGGATCCATCGTATTCGCGGATCCATCGGACCCCGTCGTAGCCGCACTGGCTTCCGGGCTTCAATCCATGGCGTCCGAGATCGGACTGGATCCAGTGGAGACCGCGGACTTCATCCTCGCTTTCGTTCAATCCATGGGATCGGACGGAACGAAACTATGGAAGTATCCCGTCGAGGTGCTCTTCGAAACCAGCGGCAACGACAGGAGCTGCTCCGCGCTCTATGGATCGCTGATGTCGTCCCTCGGATACAGGTCGTCCCTCCTCCTCTTCCCCGGTCATACCGCGGCAGGGGTCGAGATCGAAGGCTCCAAAGGCGTGTTCTACAGCTACTACGGCATCAAATACAGATACTGCGAGTGCTCGCCGTCGTCCGACGAGAGCGTCGGAGAGAAACCCGAAGGGATCGCCAACAGGGTATCCATGATACTCGAGGTGCGATTTCAAGAATGATCCCTACGTGAAGGGAATCGGAAACGTTTTCGCGGAAGGGGCGGGATGCCCCCTCCGCCGTGATCATCAGAACTTCTCGCCGGTGATCCTCTCGTACATATCGACGTAGAGCTTGCTCACACGGTCGATGATGTCCTGGGGAAGGGCGGGTATGTCGGGTTCCGGGAGTCCCTTCTCGCGTGCATCGTAGAGAGCCTTGTGGTATCCGGTCTCCCTGTAGTACTGGCGGACGAACTCCTTGGAGAGCTCGACGATGTTGCCCTTGGCGAACTCGTCGGCGTCCCACCAGCGGTCCTCATCGAGGGTTCCGAAGGTGTCGACGACCATGAGCTTCCTGTCCTTGTCGTATCCGAACTCCTTCTTCCCATCGACGTGGATCAGGCCGCGCTTGCCGGCCTCGCGGGCGATGAGCTCGTCGATGCGGAGGACGGTGTCCTCCATCTCCTTGAACTCGGCCTCGGACAGCCCGGCCATCTCCTTGGCCTGGGCGTCGGTGAGGTTCTCGTCGTGGGCCTCCAGCTTGGTGGTGCACTCGATGAAGGGCTTCGGGAGCTTGTCCCCGTACTTCACCTGGTATCCTGCAGGGAATCCGAGCTGCTCCGCAGTGATCTTCCCCGCCTTGATCCTGTCGAGAAGGGATCCTGCGACGTAGTATCTGCAGATGACCTCCAAGGGGATCAGGTAGTTGGTGGTGCTTCCGTCGAGCTGGCTGTAGTCGCGGATGACCCTGACCCTCTTGACCCTCATCCTATCCTTGGACGGCTCGCTGAGGTAGTCGTTGCGGATACCCTCCTCGTTCATCAGGTTGAACCAGTACTTGGCGGTCCTGCACAGAGTCTCGCCCTTGTGGGGGATCTTGGAGGGGATGATCTTGTCGAAAACGGAGATGTTGTCGGTGTAGGCGAACTCGAGGGTGTCCGCGTCGACCTCGTAGACCTCTTTGACCTTCCCGGTCATGATCTTCTGCATGAGGGCGCGATTGCTCGCGCGATATATACGTTCGCGGTAGACGCGGATGCATCGGATCAGAGGGGGTCCGTCTCCATGCACCCGGTAGTGAGGTCGATATCGATGATCTTCAAGCTAGGTGACATGCGAGTTGGTGGATTCCGAGTAATAGCTATTACAAACATTACAGACAGCTGTTATTATACGCACAACCCGTCCTTGTCATCA
>LVVU01000114.1 GCA_006954465.1 Candidatus Methanoprimaticola hominis | reverse complement strand
CAGCTCGGGATGGGGGTCGGTCGGACCGTCGTAGTCGATGACCTCCTCGGGCTCCTCGAAGGACGGGGGCATCTCCGACGGGACCTCGTCCCTGTGGGACACCGGTGCGCTGTCCTCCTCGATGACCCTGGAGGTGAACGTCATGTGGTCCTCGCTGTAGTACCTCCTCCAGATGAGGCCGCACGACAGCTCGGTCTCGCTCTCCAGCTCGCCTTCGCAGTCTATATCCACATCTTCCATGAAGACGGCGTTGACGTCGCCGCGGGGATACTTGGTGACCGTCCCCCTGTGCGTGAACACGAGGAAGTTGTGCGACGGGTTCGAGAACACCTTCCTCCCGTCGATGAAGAGATCGAACTCGTCGAGGACCGTGATGCCGTAATCGGACAGCCTGAACTCCGTCCCGTTGGAGATGTACGTGCCTCCGACGGTCTTGTGGAGCATGCGTCCCAGGACGATGGTCCCGAAGTCCCCCGAGATGGAGGTCTCGAAGGCATCGTTCTTCTTTCCCACGTATCTCGCGACGTAGAGGTACGAGTGCCCGTCCCTGAATCTGAGCGAGGGCCTGGAGATCTCGAAGCCGCGGGTGTTCATATCGAACTGGATGACCTCGAGCCCCTCCCATTCCGATCTGGAGATGACGGTTCCCGCCACCGCGTCCTCGCAGGGGTTGCGGACGAGGATCCTTATCCCCTCTCCGGCCTCGGCCTGTCTCCCCCTCTCGTCGAACAGCATCGACTCCGCTTCGGGATGCTCGTAGACGGTCGCCCCGTCGACCATTATCCTGAATCCGTTCAGAGGGAAGGTCCCGCTGAGGACGATGTACGCGGCGGATGTGGTCCCGTCCTCGTTCCTCGGAAGGCTCCCCGCAGCCCTCACGCCGCGGACGCAGTCCACGGTCACGGACAGGGGTGCATCGATATCTGCCTCCATAGGCGGTAGGAGAACGGATATTCCCCCCTTCCTGAAGCGAAGGGAGGGTTCCCGGCCGTCTGCGAATCTGGGGCATGACATCATGCTAGGTCATCCCGCAGTCATACGTCTTTAATCCTTCGGCCAAACCTCACCAGAACGGTTCGATTGGAGGATATTGGTTCCGAATCCGTCCGTCTGCCAGGTTTTCGACAGGCGTGCAGGCTCCGCCAGGGGTCGGCGTTTCGAGGACAGTTTTATACGGCCGTGCGGATACGTTTCCTCGATGTCGGTAGATTTCGAGAATCTGGAAAGGGCGATCGTCTCGGCGATCAGGAACGATGTCGAAGACCAGGATATTGCCGTGGCCTTCTCGGGAGGACTGGA
The DNA here is from genome assembly GCA_006954465.1 of Candidatus Methanoprimaticola hominis. Taxonomy (GTDB): domain Archaea; phylum Thermoplasmatota; class Thermoplasmata; order Methanomassiliicoccales; family Methanomethylophilaceae; genus Methanoprimaticola; species Methanoprimaticola hominis. The sequence goes on along the minus strand of LVVU01000114.1, from coordinate 3,615 downwards.
TTCCGGTCTCGTGGCCGCCATCTCCAAGGATTACGCGAGGTCGGTCACGCTGTACACCTCGGGCAGGGACAAGTCGTACGATGTCGTCATGGCCCAGGAGATGTCCGAGAAGCTCGGGCTCCCGTGGCTCCACATCCCCATCACCGAGGAGAACATCGAGGCGAGGCTCAGGGAGATGATCACCATCACCGGCACGTCGTCCCCGCTGACCCTGTCCTTCGAACTCCCCATGTTCTTCGTCTGCAGGACCGTCCACGAGAAGTACATCATCGGCGGACAGGGATCCGACGAGCTGTTCTACGGATACAACAAGTACGTGGGCCTCCCCGACGACGAGCTCGAGAGGGCCAGGAAGTCGGACCTCGGGAAGCTCATCACATCCACCATCCCCCATGAGACGAAGGTCGCGGACCACTTCGGGAAGAAGATCTTCTACCCGTACATGGACCCCCTCGTGACCATGCAGGTCAACGCTATGGACCTGGACGTGCTCAGGCCCAAGGACGGCGACTCCAGGAAGATGCTCCTCAGGGACATCGCCAGGGACCTCGGCTATCCGTTCATCGCGGACAAGAGGAAGAAGGCCGCCCAGTACGGCTCCGGAACCATGGACCTGGTCAGGGAGGTCGCCAAGAACAAGGGCATGACCTACTCCGAGCTGGTCGATTCGATTTACAGGGACATCTTCGAGTGAACGTGTCCCGCGAGGAGCGCGGCGGCATCGAGGGATGTGAGCGAATACAGCATCCTGGTGCCGACCGCGTCCTCGATCTCGTTGAGAACCGCTTTACCCTTATCGAAGACGAAGTCGATCCCGACGAAGTCCGGACGGAGGCGGTCGCAAACCTTTTCCACCATCTCTTCAGCTTCTTCAGGGACCTCGCATACCTCCGCTTTGCCGCCGAGCTTGTAGTTGGCACGGAAGTCCGTATCGCTCGAGCGCATCACCGCGCTCAGGATCCTCCCGCCGAGGACGTAGACCCTCATGTCGCGGCCGGGGGTTCCGAACGTCTGTATCAACGGGGAACCGATCCTCCCGCAGAGTTCTTCGAGATCATCGACGGAATCCGCCATGAACACCTCGCTCCCTCCGTGTCCCGTCCTCGATTTGACGACCCACGGCGGTCCCGGAGGGAGGTCCTCCCCCGGGATCGAGACGGGGAGATGGGGGACGCCGATGGCATCGGCCATCCTGTACGTCTCCAGCTTGTCGTTGCAGATCCTGGAGACCTCCGAGCCGTTGAACACGACCGTCCCCTTCTCCTCGAACGATTCCGCCAGCCTCCAATCGCGGGAACGGTTGATGACCGCATCGGGGGTCCCGTCGGGGATGTCGTCGGTGGTGATTATGCGGATGCACATGCCGAGGTCGGATGCGGTCTCGAACAGCCTCCCGGCGAAGAATCCGTTGGTCATCAGGTCGTCGCGGTCGTAGAGGATCCAGCATCTGGTCATGCGACCTCATCCCTGATGTATCTCAATATAGCCTCGGAGCCGTCGATCCCGGTGCAGTCCAGGAGGTTCCTGAGATGGGCGCTGGAGTTCACCTCGCAGACAAGGCACCCCCTGTCCGAGCGGACGATGTCCACTCCGGCGAAGTCCGCACCGACGGCATCGCATGCCGCTATCGCGAGATCCGACTCCTCCTCGGTGGGCTCTCTTCCGCGGATCCTCCCGCCCAGGGTGGCGTTGGACCTGAAATCCCCCGGTGCGGCCCTCCTCTCCATGGCTGCGACGGCTTCGCCTCCGACGATCTCCACGCGGACGTCCGAGCCCCCGCATTCGATGTACCTCTGCAGTATCCTCGGGACGTACGGGCCTTCGAACATCCTCTCCAGCTCCTCGGCGGTCCTTGCGAGGCGGACCTGCATCCCGAAGGATCCGAAGTTGTCCTTCACAACCATCGGGAATCCGAACGAATCGATCGCATCCTCGAGGAATCCCGTGTCCGGATAATCGGAGTAGGACAGCGGGCACGACAAGGTCTCGATGGTCGGAACACCCTCCCTCTTCAGTGCGAGATGGGTCAGCCACTTGTCGTCGCAGATGCGGATGCATTCGGATTGATTGAACGTTCTGAGGCCGCACAGCTCGAGATTCGCGGCGCAACGGACGTCCTTGTCCCAGAACACTACGAAATCCGGCTCTCCTACGATCCTCCTCAGAGCATCGGAATCGCCTGCGGGGACCATGAGGTCCCTGTTTGTCATCAGATCCAGACCCATCCCGAGCCTCTCCGCGGCGGCCGAGAACATCGCCGGAGGCTCGCCGTACTTGGCACCCTGGAGATAGGCGTTCGAGACGAAGACGCCGCGCATGCATGCGCATGGCGTTACCAATATAAGGGGGGCAGTCATGCTCGCGGAACGGTTGATTATGTCATCAGGCCCCAATATGGCGTGGTACGCGGGATTGTCAGGCAGAGGCATGAGGCTCGGCCTCGAGGACGAGATCGAGCTCCTGGAGAGGCTGGGCCGTCCCCAGGACGGCATCAGGCTGATCCACGTCGCCGGCACCGACGGCAAGGGCTCCGTGTGCGCCGTGATGGAGGCCGTTCTGAGGGAATCGGGCTATTCCGTGGGGATGTTCACATCCCCGGAGATCCTCAGGATCAACGAGAGCATCAGGATCGGAGGACTCGAGATAGAGGATGCCGACCTGGAGCAGATCATGGGGCTCGTTAGGGAACAGGCCGAGGCCATGGCGGTCGAAGGCAGGCCCTGCACGTCCTTCGAGGTGCTCACCGCCGCCGCTCTGCTCTTCTTCAATATGGTCTCCGCGGAGATCGCGATCATGGAGGTGGGGATGGGGGGACGCCTCGACTCCACCAACGTCATCAGGCCGGAGGTCGCGGTGATCAACAACATCGGGATCGAGCACACGAGGTTCCTCGGGAGCACGATCGAGGAGATCACATCCGAGAAGGCCGGCATCATGAAGCCCGGCGTCCCGTGCGTGACGATGAATCCCGATCCGGTCTTCGAAGTCATCAGGAGGCACGCCGAGGAGATCGGCTGTCCTTTGCGCAGGATCATGGCCGAGGACGTCAACGTCATCTCGTCCGGGGCCGAATCGGTGGATATGGAGTACAGGGGCACCGTGTACTCGGTGCAGCTGCCCGGCAGGCATCAGGCGAGGAACGCCGTCCTGGCTCTGGAGGCCCTGTCCGAGCTCCCCGATTACGAGGAGAGGATCCTGCCCAACATCCACAGCGGCCTGGAGGCCGTGATGTGGCCCTGCAGGATGCAGAAGCTCATGGCCGATCCGATAATCGTGGATGTGACCCACACCGTCGGCGGGGCGAGATGCCTCAGGGAGGACATCTCCGAGATCTACGGGGACGTGGTCCTGGTGATAGGGATGCTCAACGACAAGGACGTGGACGGCGTCATGAGGGAGCTGGCTCCCGTATGCTCCAAGGTGTTCGTCACGGAGCCGAGGTCGCCCAGGGCGAGGCCCGCCGAGGAGACGGCGGGGATCGTCGCAAGGCATCACGAGGTGGACGGGACGTTCCCGGAGTTCTCGGATGTCATGGATGCCGCGATGGAGGCCCGCGGCGACCGCAACGTGCTCGTGACCGGATCTTTCCGCATGGCGGAGGGGGTTCTGAGATGG
>LVVU01000113.1 GCA_006954465.1 Candidatus Methanoprimaticola hominis | reverse complement strand
CAGGATTCGTATCGCTCGATCTGGGGATCGATGCCGACGAAGCCAGGCAGACGCTCTACGTCCCCATACCCAGGGTGGAGGAGGGCATAGCCATGGCCGAGAGCGGCGTGGTCACATCGTGCATGGACCTCTCCGACGGTCTCGGAACCGCCCTGAACACCCTCTGCGCCGACTCCGGTGTCGGCATGGAGATCGAGCTCTCGTTCATCCCTCACGGGCCGTGCGTGGACGAGATGGCCGAGGCCTCGGGGAAGGACGTCAAGGAGCTCCTCCTCGGCTGGGGAGGGGAGTACGAGCTGCTCTTCACCGCCGACGCCGACAGGCTGGACAAGCTGTACGAGGCGGAGGTCGAATTCCACATAATCGGGATCGTGAACGACACGGGCGCGCCCCATCTCATCGAAGGCGACGACAGGACGGTGATACCCTATGGTCAATACCGAGAGGATCGAATCGGCATTCTACACCCGCGACGGGGACGTGTACATCTGCGAGCTCTGCCCGCATCACTGCCGCATCGCTCCCGGACAGTACGGGAGATGCGGATCCCGCAGAGGGGACGACGATATGCTCGTCGCATACTCCTACAGGAAGGTCTCCTCGCTCTGCGTGGATCCGATGGAGAAGAAGCCCCTGTTCCACTACAAGCCGGGAGGCCGCTGCTTCTCCGTGGGCAGCATCGGCTGCAACATGAGCTGCCGCCACTGCCAGAACTATGCGATCTCCATGCTCCCCTCGGGCAAGAAGAGGACCACCTACAAGTCCCCTGCAGAGCTGGCGGAGATGTGCAGGCGCGAAGGGCAGAGCGTCATCGCGTTCACCTATAACGAGCCGATGATCTGGTACGAGTACATCATCGATGTGAAGAAGGCCGATCCGGATCTGAAGGTGGTCCTCGTGACCAACGGGCTCGTGTGCGAGGAGCCGCTGCGCCGCCTCTGCGAGATAACCGATGCCATGAACATCGACGTCAAGGGATTCACCGACGAGTTCTACATGCGCGTCTGCGGAGCCCATCTCGAGGATGTCCTCAGATCCGCGGAGGCGGTGTACGGATACGGCGTCCACCTGGAGCTCACATATCTCGTGATCCCGGGGCTCAACGACTCCGAGGACGAGGTCAGGAGGTTCTGCGAATGGGTGAGGGACTCCCTCTCCCCCGACGTGCCCGTGCATTTCACCAGGTTCCATCCGGACAACGAGATGACCGACGTTCAGTGGACCCCGCTGGAGACCGTCCTCAGATGCCGCGGCATAGGGATCGCATCCGGACTGAACTTCGTCTACGTGGGCAACACCCTGTCCGACGATGCCGACGACACCTACTGCCCCGAGTGCGAGGAGGTCGTGGTCCGCAGGCTCGGCTACCTCGTGGATATCGTGGCCTTGGATGGACGGCGCTGCGCCAATTGCGGTCGCGACATGTACATGATCAGATGAAGAGGGCGAACGGATCCCCCAGAAGGACCGTCAACGCGAATCCCGCTGCGATCGGGACGATGAACGGCACCACCGGGGTCACCCGCACCTTCTCCGCGCCCAGCGATCTGAACTCGTCCATGATCGCATCGGCCTCGTCGGGGAACGGCCTGCACCAGACCCGCTGACTGCCTTCCATCCTCTCCGCCGGCCATTCGAACGCCGTGTCCACATCGGCCACGTTCTTCGGATACGTGGTCGGATGACGGAGGCCCGAACCGCGGAGAAGGCAGACCAGAGGCACGGAGGCCGCACCCAGCACGGATGCTATCAGCAGGGTCTCCAGAGCCGGCGGCGTGATCCCTTCTCCCTCTATCGCTCCGAGGTCGAACGGGTACGGGAACGCCAGCGCGATTAGCATCAGGCATTTCGCATCCGCTCCTCCCGCCAGCACCCCTGTGCGATACATCAGCGTGAACATGATGAAGAGTGGAAGAGGAGCGACGGGTCCGCCTTGCCGGGCCGACATGATCATCATCGTTATCGCCACAGCCAACGGGATGGCCGCCACGCGTCCCGATACGCGTTCGGACAACGCGTACAGCATCAGGATGGATGCTCCCGCGAGATACTCGAATGCAGGAACCGCCCCGATGCCGTCGACCATCCGGATGGCTGCAAGGGGCAGCAGTACAATCGACCCTGCGATCCAATAGGGATCTGGAACGCGACGGCTGCGGAGGTCGGATACAGATGCGGCGACCAGCAGGACCATCATCGCTGCAATGGCGACCGTTCGAATGACCGTTTCCGGATACATGCATAACATTGGTGCGGACCGATTATTAGGATTCTCGCACTGCATGCAGTACTGCGAATTCCGCGCAGGACTCCACCTCTCCGTTATATACAATATCATTTTGCGAATTAGTATGAATGCCAAGAGGACGGCCGCGCTGATCGCGCTAGTAGCCATCATAGCGGTCCTTTCCCCCATGCTGGTGCCCGACTCCGAGGCCCTCAAGGACGGTGACATCAGCGTCCGGCTCGAGAATGGAGCAGACAGCATCGATATCTCGCTCGAGGGAGGAGAATCGAAGAGCACGCATGTCTATGTGACCAACAAGACGAAGAGCAACGTGGCTCTGAACGGGATGTCAGTCTCGGGACTCGGCGGAGACCTGTCGGCCGTCGTCACCGTCAGCATCAACGACAAGGTCGGATCGCACGTCCTCTCCCCTGCCGGAAAGGACGGAAGCTTCGCGGTCCTCACCGTGACCATCCATGCGAACAGCTACGCGGACACCGCGACATGGCACGGCACACTGACCTTAAATGCCATGGATCTGGACGATGATGAGGGAGAACCCCTTCCGATCTCGAAACCCGTCAACGTCTCCGTTGAATCGGCCTTCGTCGACGGGGATTCGTACAACAAGTTCTTCGGAGTGTTCCCCAACACGTTCGATGCCCCGCTGAACAGCCCCTGGTTCGCGGCAGGCGTCACCATGATCCTATGGATCATAGCCACGATCATCGTATCGGAGATCCTCATCCCCCTGCTCACCCACTTCGTGGGAGCCAGGAAGACCGCCGAGGAGAAGAAGAGCCTGACCAAACGCCTGACGAAGACAATCACCGCGATCATGTTCGTGATAGCGTTCAACGAATGCGCCCAGATTGTCGGAGCCGGCGCCGAGGTGTCCCACTTCATCAAGGCGATATCCAACGTCATCTACGTGGTATTGGGTGCTGCCATCACCTGGCAGATCTACATGTTCATCGTGACCGCGTTCCTCAAAGGCCTCGACGAGACCGCGGATGTGGATGGCATGGACATGTCCCTTCTCCCGCTGTTCAAGATGATCGGGAAGCTGGCGATCTCCGTGACCGGAGTCTGCGCAGCGCTCGCAGCGTTCGGAGTGGACCTGGCGGGCATAATGGTGAGCGCAGGAGTGGTCACCTTGGGAATCACGCTGGGTGCGCAGAACACCCTCAACCAGTTCTTCAGCGGAATCGTGCTGCTGGCCACCCGCCCCTTCCACAAGGGCGACTTCGTGAGGATCGGCGGCGAGACGTACATCGTACGCAAAGTCAAGCTGATGTACACCGAGTTCGAGAACTGGGACAAGGACCAGACCGTCACCATCCCCAACAACGCGGTCTCCTCCGCCACCCTAATCAACCTGACCAAGGACCACCACAGGACCAGGGTCATGATCTACATCGACGTGGCGTACGGCTCGGACATCCCCAAGGTGAAGGAGTGCCTTGCGAGAGCCGGCGCGAAGCACCCGCATGTCATAACCGACGGATCCTGCACGCCCCCGAGCCCGAGGCTCGTGGAATTCGCAGGCAGCGGCATCAGATTCAGGCTCTCGTGCTATGTGGACGACTACGACAACAGCTCCCACTACGCCGGACAGATCAGGGAACTGGTCTGGCAGGAGCTCGTCGACAACGATATCGAGGTCCCGTACGACAGGATACAGGTCGACATCCTCAGCGAACCGTCCAAGGACGGGAAGGATCCTACGGATTCCGCATGATTCTGCGAAATCCGCAGAATCCAAACCTCTTAACCCCCTTTTTCACTGCGAACGGATACGGATAACCTCCGTCCGTTCGCGGTTTTCCCATAAATTAAATAATAAAGAGGACTACGGAGCGGACATAAAGGCCTGGCCTAAGGTGATTCCGCATGATTGACAACCTCGACAAGAAGATCATAGAGCTGCTGAAGAAGGATTCGAGATGTCCCTTCGTGGAGATAGCCAATCAGCTCGGCGTCTCCGAAGGGACCGTCCGCAGCAGGGTCCACAAGATGAGCGAGGAAGGGATCATCAGGGGATTCACCATCAAGACCAGTTCCAAGAACGTCAAGGCCCTCGTCGAGATCAGCATCGCCGTGAACACCGACACCCAGGAGATCGCCAGGGAGCTGGCCAGCTACGACGGGGTCACCGAGGTGTTCGAGGTCACCGGGGATCAGGATATCATCGCCATAGTCGATGTGGAATCATCCCAGCACCTGAACGACATCATCGAAAGGGTCAGACGCTACGACAACATCCTCAGCACCAGGACAAGACTGATACTGAAGGAGCACTACGGGGAGGCCTGATACAAATGTTCGCGGGAACGGGAACCGCCCTCATCACCCCATTCGGGAAGGACGGAAGCATCGACGAGGAGGCGCTCAGGCGCCTGGTGGATTTCCAGGAATCGAACGGGGTCGACGTTCTGCTGGCGTGCGGAAGCACCGGCGAGTCGGCCACGATGTGCCACGAGGAGCACCTCCGCACCATCGAGATCGTCAGGGACCAGGCCAAGAAGGCCAAGGTCCTGGCCGGAGCGGGCAGCAACTGCACCCGCGAGGCGGTGGAGCTCAGCAAGGGCGCCCAGGACATCGGAGCGGACGGGATCCTGTCCATCTCGCCGTACTACGTCAAGCCCACCCAGGAGGGGATCTACCAGCACTACTCCGCCATCGCGGATGCCGTGGACATCCCCATAGTGGTGTACAACATCCC
>LVVU01000112.1 GCA_006954465.1 Candidatus Methanoprimaticola hominis | reverse complement strand
AAGGGACCAAAAGAGAACGTATGGAAGTTCCCGAAGGGACCAAAAGAGAACGTATGGAAGTTCCCGAAGGGATGGAAATGGAACAACTAAGTCATCATGAGGGATGCTTCAGGAGGGTAATCAGACGTGTGAAGAACGTTCTGTACGGTAAGGTGGAGGATTGTATGTTCCAACTCGTCAGCGCATGCATTTGTGCGTCCTGATGCCGGACATCTCCGAGACGTACATCGAGATGGTGGTCGGGAGGATGGTGAAGGACGGACGCGTCGAACGCATCGGTCCTAAGAACTTGTCGAGATATGTCCCGCGGGGGCGAGCCCCGCGGATAGGGCTATCGCCGAAGAAGGCGGCCCTTCAGGTTTTTCAGACGTACTTCACTGCGGTCCCGTACGCGATGATCTCCGCCGCGCCCTGCATCACGGTGGATGTGGAGTAGCGCATCATGACGACAGCATCCGCACCGAGCTTCTCGGCCTCCTCGACCATCCTCTTGGTGGCGACGGCCCTGGACTCGTTCATCATCTCGGTGTAGGTGCTCAGCTCTCCTCCGACCATGGATTTCAGCCCTTGGCCGATATCCCTGCCGATGTTCCTGGTCTGGATCATGTTCCCTTTCACGATCCCCAGTATCTCGTAGCTCCTGCCGGGTATGTTCTCGGTAGTGGTCAACAGCATCGTCCAATCCCTCCTTTATCTCGGTCATCCTCTGGTGCGAATAGTAGGCGACGCCTACGGCCAGCGCGATGTAGATCACCGCCGCCACGGCAATCGCCGCGGGCGGAACGTCCGTCATAAGATACATCACGGGTATGGAAGCGAACAGAAGGATCAGGACGACGGCTATGACGGCGACCTCCGTCTTCTTCCGGGTGTTCTTCTCCATGATGTCCCGGATGGAATCATAGTCTAAAGCCGTTTCCGAGGTCGAAGATGTACGATTACGATTCTACAATTGTAAAATCCGAAAGAGATTTACGAATGACGGAAATGCAATAATATTACAAGGGGTATGAAAAAGGTAGATTTAAAAACTAACATATCTATGATTAAAATAATAGTACCGAAAATAGAAATTAACCACGATGTAAGAATATCAAATTCGTTATGAGAAAATGCAGAATTATGCATTTTTTTGAAAGGATAAATACATGAAACGCCTTCATCCCTTATGAAGCGCAGGATCTACGCGGACCTCCTGGACTGGAAGAACAGATCGGATCGCAAGCCGCTGATCCTGGAAGGTGTGCGTCAATGCGGTAAGACGTACATACTCAAGGAGTTCGGGAACCGGGAGTTCGAATCCCTGGCGTATCTGGATCTGGAGCGCAGGAAGGACCTCCGCCCCCTCTTCGGAGACGATTTGGATCCGAGGAGGATCATCACGAACATCGGGATCGCATTGGGGAGGAGGATAGTTCCCGGGAGGACGCTCATAGTCCTGGACGAGGTCCAGACGTGCCCCCGTGCGCTCACCGCGATGAAGTACTTCTGCGAGGAGATTCCGGAACAGCACGTCATCTGCGCCGGCTCCCTCCTGGGGATACCGATGGCCGAGTCCGAATCGTTCCCCGTGGGCAAGGTGGACCGTCTGAAGATGTATCCGATGTCCTTACTGGAGTTCATGGAGGCCTGCGGGGAGGATTCCCTGTGCGAGATGATCCGTTCCATCGATCCGTCGAAGGGACTGGAGGAGGCTTTCCGTGTCAGGATAGAGGACTGCCTCCGCCAGTACTACGTGGTCGGAGGATTGCCCGCTGCGGTGTTCTCATGGGTGGCTAACCACAACGAGTCCGCCGTCACACGGAAGCTGAAGAACATCGAGCGGGACTACAGGGACGACTTCGCCAAGCATGCGCCGGAGCTTCTTCCGAAGCTCACGGCGGTGTGGGGTTCGATACCGATGCAGCTCGGCAGGGAGAATCGGAAGTTCATGTTCGCCAGGGTCATGAGCGGCGGTCGCAGGGAAGGTCTGTCGGAAGCGTTGCAATGGATTCTCGACGCAGGTCTTGCGTACAGGGTCCCCATGATCGAGGATTCGTCGGTTCCGCTGAAGAACGTCTGCAGCCCGTCCGATTTCAAGGTCTATCTCTGCGATGTCGGTTTGATGAGGGTCATGTCCGGGAGGAAGGCCTCCTTCGTCGAGAGCGATGCTCAAGAGGATCGGCTGTACAAGGGCGCCATGACCGAGAATTACGTCCTATGTCAGATGATGAGCGGCGGGTTGGAGGAAGCGTTCTATTGGAAGAAAGGACAGAACGAGGTGGATTTCCTGATAGATGGAAGCGATGGCGCGATTCCGGTAGGGGTCGAATCCGAGATCCCGAAGCGCCATGCCAGTCTCGACGTCTATGTGGAGAGGTATCATCCGGAGACGGCGTTCATCGTTTCGATGGCGACAGGCGGCGGGAGGGCGGTGAAGAACATCCATCTCTCCTGTGCGGAGCTCATACCCGTCTACGCGGGGATAGCCGAGGTCCCGACGATCCCCCAGCGTTCCGATGAATCGCCGTATGTGATGTCCTTCACGCCCTCACAATGGGCCGGTGTCGAAGGAGCGTTCACCATAACGGTGCCGAGAGCGGTACATCGCATCAGGATTCCGTCGATCATCCAGGTCTTCCGCACCGGTCCCGGAGGTTCCACCGAGGTGGCGGTCTCCAAGACGATAACCGCGGACGGCGATGTGGTCATCGGATCCCCACAGGCGTTCGGCGGATTCGTCTCAATCATATGATCGGAGCCGTTCGGCGAATCCATACCCATCCGATGGGATTATCTAACAAGTCGCCATGGGAGGGTCGCCGGGAGACGGAGGACGGCCGACGGTAGGCGCGAGCCAGCTGAGGAAGTTCCCTCCTCCAAGGGCAAGGTGGATCCGGAAATCGGATACGTGGCAAGGGCACAGAAACGACACAGACCGGGCAGACATGATGAACCGTCAGGCGGCGACGTTCCCCGGGATTTGGTGAAACGGCGCCTCCCCACCGGAGCAAGTCCGCACAGCAGGGTAGACCGGCCCGGGACCTGCGGGTAGGATGCGTAGTTGAATGCCGTCTGAAACAGAAGGGGGGCTACTACCGTCACCCGGCGATATATCGATCGGTGATGCACGATGCTCGAGCTGAAGCGCTGTCCGAAGTACTCCCCGGAGACGGGGATCAGGAACGTACCGCCGGAGGAGACCCTCGCCAGGGTCCTTCCGCTTCTGAAGACGGCGGGATTGGGGGAGCCGGAGGACATCACCTCCAAGGACGACATCGGGATCCCGGTGTTCTCCGTCGATAGGCAGGAGACAGCCCTCGGGGTTCCCAAGTACTACAACGGGAAGGGGGTCACCCGCGAGCAGGCCGAGGCCTCGGCGGTCATGGAATCGATCGAGAGGTACAGCGCGGAGAGGAGGGACGACGATGTCGTCGCCTACGGCACCTACGAGCAGGCATGCGAGGTCATGCCCACCGTGAACCCCGCGGACATGATCCTGCCCATCTGGGCCCTGGACAAGCTGCAGGGTGCGGAGATCGCCTGGACGCCGGGATACGAGCTGTTCAGGGGACAGGAGATGTGGGTCCCGGCATGCGATGTGTTCTATCCGTACAAGCCCGATACCGATCTTCAGCTGTTCAAGTTCCATACCAACGGCATAGCGGCAGGCAACACGATGGAGGAGGCCGTACTCCACGGAACGTTCGAGTTGATCGAGAGGGATGCGTGGTCCATCGCGGAATACAGGAACGAACCCGTGAGGGACGTCACCGTGGATCCGGATTCGGTTCCCGGTAGGCTCCTGGAGAAGTTCAAGGAGCGCGGGGTGGAGATCCATCTGAAGGACCTGACCTGCGATACCGGTGTGACCACGATCGGGGCTGCTGCCGACGACGTCCGTACGAAGGATCCGGAGATGCTGACCATCGGTGTCGGGACGCATCTGAATCCGGAGATCGCAGCCATCCGTGCGATCACGGAGGTGGCGCAGAGCCGCGCCACACACAAGGACGGCAAGAAGATCAACGCCCAGCTCCAGAGGGCGACCCGGGACATGGGCTACGAGAGGATCAAGGCGGCGAACCGCGTGTGGTACGCGCACTCGGATGGATCGGTGCGTCTGTCGGATCTGAGGAACGAGGCGACCAACGATGTGCTGGACGATATAGAGGTGGTCCTCGGGAAGCTCATGGAGGCCGGATTCGAGTATGTCATCGCCGTCGATCTCACGCGTCCCGAACTGGATGTTCCCGCAGTGAGGATGGTCATCCCCGGCATGGAGGTCTGGACCATGGACGGGGAGAGGGAAGGCCCCAGGCTCAGGGGCATGTGGCCCCCCCGGTGAAACTTTCCGAAGGGAGGACGGCATCCCGTGCGAATGCCGTTCCTCACCCTTCGGAGCATGATTTTTACCTGATTTGTTTGCACGGAGTCCGAGCGAGGGACCCCTCGGGGTTAATATCGGACGATTCTAACCCTCCCATAGCACGAAGCCATGCCGATCCGGAGAGGGATGGGGTGCCGAGTGCGAGTATCCGGGGTGAGAGCCCGGAGGTAATACACATGAAATCGAAAACGAACCCTGCCATGGGGGGGGGGGCAAGCGCCTCCAAGAAGCTCATGGCGGCAATCGCCGTCCTAGCGGTTGCGTTCGCTGTCTTCGCTGCGATTCCCGCAGTTGCTGACGACAGCAACGCTGCTGTCGCAGATGGCGATGTAGCTAAAATCGGCGAAACAGGGTATGCTACCCTGGCGGGAGCCATCGATGGTGCAACCGATGGTTCAACCATCACACTTCTGAAGGATTGCGAAGTCACTTCCGCGATCAGCATAACGAAATCCGTCACAATCGATGGTGCTTCCAAGAGCATAACGCTCAAGGCGCATCTGAATCTTGATGGTGAAGGCAAAATTGTGACGTTCAAGAACGTCACGATCATCAACACCGATGGTAGTGACAAAAATCCTTGTGAGATAAAGGTCAACAAGGGAACGATTGTCATGGAGAATGTTATCTTCAATGACAATCAGAACGTCGAATACGGGCTGACCATGTACGGGTCGACCAAGGGACAGTTCACGAATGTGGATTTCAAAGACAAGATCCTTGGTCGCGATTCTCAGAAGAAGACCGTAACGTTTGCTGACTGTGAGAATGTCCGTCTGAACATCTACAACAGTGCAGCCGAGACCATAACGGTCGGTAAAGTGGCGGAGAAAGGAAAAACTTTCGACCTCATCATCGATGATGCAACCGCTGCTCAGACTACCCTGAACTTTGCTGCGACCAGTACCGAGAATATGACATTCGACCTCGGTGGAGGAACCTATACGTTCGCTAACATCACCGAGAGGTATGCAACGGACGGCAAGTTGATCATAACCAACGGTACTCTCAAGGACACCACCTTCGGAGTATACCACGGAGATCTTGATGACAAAGATGGTGCCACCAAGCCTTATTACAGGTCCTCCAGCGTCGTTCTCGGCGACAACCTGACTCTTGCAGGCACGACCAACGTCAAAGTGGAGAAGTTCGGCGATGTCGCCGTTGCCGGTAGCGAAACTGTGACTCTGACTGTCGGCGCAAGCGCTAACGTCACCATTGACGGCACACTGATCGCGGATGCAAAATCCAACATCGTTATCACTGGTACACTGTTCAATAATGGAACAATAGCTTCCAGCGAGACGAATGGCAAAGTCAAATTCTCCGGGGGTGGGACATTCGTTGCTGCTGCAGGATCCGAAGCGGCTATTACAACAATTACCAATACCGAAGGTACTGGAAAGATCAATGGTACACCGGTGTCTGGAGGAACGGAGAAGACGTTTGGAACAGTGCCTTCTGCATCCACGATCAACAGCTACCTGAATGCAGGTATGGATGTCACGGTAACCGCCAGCAGTGGAGCGATCACCATCGACCAGGATGTCGTCGTTCCGGCTGGCAAGACTCTCAAACTCGGCGGAGGCGTTACAGTCAGTGTCAGCGAGGGAAAGACGTTCAAAGTCGATGGAAAGTTCGATGGAGAGGCGAATATTGCGCTGAGTGGAACCGGAGACAAAGCTTCTCAAGTCGTTCTGAATAACGTGAAAGAAGTCAACGGAACCATCACAGGTAATGGTGCCTCCATCACACTTGACAAGGTTAGTGGAAATGTCGTGATTAAATCAGGAAGTCTGATTGTCGATGTTTCCGGAATCACCGGAGGAACATACACAGTCACTACAGATGACGTGTATTTCACCGGGAACCTGAACAAGGATCTGACTATCACGGTCAACAATACTTCTGGTAGGTCCAAGGTGACTTATCTCAAGGATCTCAACATCAACTCCGGTGCGAAGCTCACGCTCGTCCAGACCAGCGGTTCCTTTGAGGTCAAAGGAAAGGTCTCCGTCTACGGATCCATCTATTCCGCGAAGGCTATCGACCTCGTTGTTCCAAATGGCAACACCCTCACCGCCTACGCCGGTGCTTCCATCTCCAACGTCAATGTGACCGGAGCCGGAAAGATCGACCTCTCCCTCGCGCAGAAGGACTTCGAGATCGGACAGGACATCTCCTCGAACAAGGACTTCGGACAGCTCGAGAACGTCGTCGTCATCGGAACTCTGACTATCGGCAACAACGCCAAAGTCACAGTCGCCGGAGGATTCCAGATCAACGAGGGAGTCACCCTGACCATCGAGTCCGGTGCGACCCTCGAGATCAACAGCAAGGTCGCCGCGGTCAACATCGCCGGAAACATCATCGTCGAAGACGGCGGAAAACTCATCGTCTCTGATTCCAAGAGCGTCACCGTCTCCGGAACCGTCGAGTCTGAAGGAACCGTCGATATCAACAGTGCCGTGACCATCAAGTCCGGCGGAAAGATTCTCATCAACGAGGGCGAGGTCGATAAGACTGCCGATCCGTACCACTCCAAGATCACCGTCACAAAAGGACTGACTGTCGAGGCAGGCGCCGAGCTTCAGATTTGCTCGAAGATGGATATCACTGTCTCTGGTACCGATGCAGCCATCACCAACAAGGGAACCGTCACCCTCGACGGTGCGGTTCTCGGAGCCGCTTCCGAGATCGCACTCGCTGCAAGCGATGCGTCCGTCGTTATCAATTCCGTTACTGGAAGCTACAAGCTCACCATCACCGATGAGAAGCTGAAATTCACCAGCACCCTGGATGTCAATGGAACCTACGCAAAGGCCAACAAGATCGAGATCACGCCCGGTGAGAACAGCGCCGTCTCCGGACTCACCGTTGTCGAGACCGTCAAGACGAGTGTCGACACTGACGGAACCACCGTCTACAAGAACTACATGGATCTCTCCGGATCCATCGTCGTCAGTGCGGCTGATTCAACTGTTACTACCACACCCTCGGTCGCTGTCAGCGTCACCGGTCAGCGCATCACCGTCGAAGGAAAGCTCGACCTCGGAAACGGAGTGGCATTCGCTGTCGTCGCTGTTTCTGCAACCGAGAGGTCTGTCCTTACCGTCTCCGGAACCATCACCGGTGCTCTTGCCGTGTCCGGCACATCGACATCTGCAGCTACTGCTGCAGCCGCGATCACCAACAACGGAATCATCAAGGTCGCCGGACTCATCCAGGTCCAGGACAAGATCACCGACAACGGCACGATCAATGCGGCGATGTACGAGACCAAATCCGGTAACACCAAGGTCGCAAACTACACCACCCTGAAGGCCGCCATCGAGTCCGGAGCCAAGACGATCACCGTCACCGGAACCGTCGATGTCACCGAAAGCCTCACCGTCCCCAAGGACGTCACCATCAAGGCAACCACCACCGGCGCCACCATCAACGTCGGATCCACCGAGAAGACCGAGGCCGACAGGGCTGTCGTCCTCAC
>LVVU01000111.1 GCA_006954465.1 Candidatus Methanoprimaticola hominis | reverse complement strand
CACCATCAGGAAGACCAACCTGGAGGATGTCTTCGTAGAGCACACGGGCAAATCGGTGGGGGGCCAGAAATGAGCGGCCTGCTGAAGCAGATCTACTACGTCGCCGGGGGCGACCTGATGTTCATGAAGCACAACTTCCTGAACATCGTGATAATGAGCATCATGAGCCCGATACTGTACCTCGTGGCGTTCGGATTCGGACTCAGGACCGGGGAGACCTCCATCGGGGTGTCCTACGTATCGTTCGTCATCCCGGGTATCGTTGCCTTGTCTTCTTTGAACTCCTCGTTCTCGTCCACATCGACGAGGATGAACGTCCAGAGGCTCTATTACAGGAGCTTCGACGAGATGATGATGTGCCCCCTGAGCCTCCACGCAATCGTCTGGGGCAAATGCATGCTCGGATTCATCAGAGGCGTGTTCGGTTGCTTCCTCCTCTACGCTCTCGGGCTCTGCCTGGGAGCCGCCGGGATCGGAGGCATGGAGCTGTGCCTTACTCCGATGTTCATAGCGTGCACGATCCTGTCCTGCGTCGTGTTCTCGTTCCTCGGGATGGCGGCTGCCCTGATCGCCAAGTCCCATGCGAGCATGGCGACCTTCAACAGCCTCATCATCCTGCCCATGACATTCCTATGCGGCACGTTCTTCTCCGTCGCGGATCTGAATCCCGTGTTCCAGGGCATCCTGTACTGCTTCCCACTCACATACTCGAGCGAGATTATCAGGGCTGCGGCACTGCCGGACTTCCTGGACTTCCCGTGGCTCTGCCTCGTGGGCCTCCTCGCCTGGGGTATCGCCTTCTACGCGCTGAACTACTGGCTCCTGAAGACCAGGAAGGTCTGAGGAACAGCGGCTATAGGCAGGGGTCGGACCTCCGGTCCGGCATCCTGCCCCGAACCCTCTTACAGGAACGGGATGCGGGTCGGAGACCCCCGGCCCGATGCCCCTTCGCACCAGACCCATCGAAATGGATGGGTCAGGACGATGAGTCCTCTACGAGACCCATATCCGAATCCGTCGGTACGTACGACAGACCGTCAGGGCCGTTGTCTATCACCTGCGTACGGACCTTCGGCGTCTTGACGTGGATACTCATGCCGATGAGGATCACCTTCCCAGGCATGCCCGAGTAATACCTCATCCGGTGGATCTGCCGGATTGCATCATCCAGACCTTCGTCCAGCTCCTCGTCCGAACGGACCCTTTTCAATTCTATGATCAGAGGCACTGTGCCCTCGTGCTTCGGGCTCAGGATGATGTCTGTTCTTCCGTTTCCAGCCTCATACCCCGTCCTGACCGCATATCTCCCTGCCAGGCCGTACATGACGGTCATCAGGATCAACTCGTACGAGTTCTCATTGCTGAGATTCAGATAGCTTCCGCCGAGCAGGATCTTCTGAAAGAGGCTCGCCATCCGGTCTGCATCGTGATCCAGCACTGCACGGTTGAACTCGTCGAAAAGAGCCGTGTTTATGGGATACAGGCCGGAGACCAGCTTGCTTATGACACCGGCCACCTCCGTGTTGGGGATCGATACGCAATATGTGGACCCGTCTTGAGGAACGGCCTTCAGATACCCCGCCATGACCATCAGGCTGTATAACGACATCTCGTTCGACCTGACCTGGGAATATGGCAGGGCCCTGACTATCTGGACATCGACGGCCTTGCCTTCGATCAGCCCGAGTATCCTTGAGAAGTTCTCATCGCTTATCCTTTCCAGAAGCCACCTGATGAGATAGTCCCCGCCGGTGTTGACCCAATATGTATCGATCTCGAAATGGTTGGAGACGAACTTCATGATGCTGTACGGATTGTAGACATCGACTCTGCCGAAGCGATATCCGTCGTACCAGTTCTTGGCCTCCTCGAATCTCTCTGGATGTCCGTAATAAGACAGGATCCCCTTCACCTCTTCCTCCGTGAATCCGAACCTCTCGTCCGAATCCGTGGAGAACACCGTGTTCACCTCGATATTGTTGAGATCGGACAGGATGCTCTCCTTCGCGATCTGCATGATGCCGGTGACATAGGCCATCTGAAGGCTCTTGTTGCCCTTGATCGTGGCCTTCATGAAGTCTCCGAGGAAGTCCATCATCGGACGATGGGATGCTTCTCCGAACGAATCGGATACGGCGCAGTCGTATTCGTCGATGAGCACCACGACCTTCCTCCCGTGATGACGATGCAACAAAGCCGAGAGCTTCTTGATCGAGAAACGCAGCATGGTCCGATCCACCGTCCCCTTGGAGAGCGAATCGAAGAGTATCCTCTCATCCTCCATGATCGCCGGGGAGTCGAGGAGGTACGCATGCTCCTTGAAGGCCTCCAGTATCACCGCGCCCATGTCAGCAAGGAAATGATCATAATCCGGAGCAGTCACGTCTTTCATGTCGAGATTGATGACAGGGAATGCGTTCTTGTAGGACTCATACTCCTCGTAATCCGAGATCGCCAGGCCGTCGAACCATGCATTGCCCTTGTACTCCATGTTGAGGAATGCGTCCAGCATCGAGAGGTTCGTCGTCTTCCCGAATCTCCTGGGGCGCGTGAACAGATGGACCCTGTCGTCCGAATCGATCAGATCCTTGATGAGCAGGGTCTTGTCGACATAGCACTTATTGTATTCGCGGAGATCCGCAAAGGTCAGGCCTGCCGTACTCACCTGTTTCATAACGACAAATCGATAGCGAAGTACAACTTCTTTTTGACGATGCGACCTTCAGGTATTCCTGACGCCGTGAAGGATCTCGTCGAGAATGTACAGGGCGCCCTTGGTCCCGTAGACGGGACGGGGGATGATGTCATCCAGCCCCATGGACGAGTACCCTATCGGTATCCCCGCCCTGCATTGGTCGGCCAGCTTCATCGTGAGGGCCGTGATCCCTTCGCACAGAACGACTCCGCACGGCACCGGCTCGCGATCCCATGCGTATCCGAACCCCGTGGACTCCAGGAATCCCCTCAGGGCCTCGGCCTGGGCGGCATCCGCTCCGGGATCGGCCTTGACCGCCTCCGGAGCCATGGCGAGATACGAATACAGCCACTCAGTGAGCGGTCTGATCACCGACGCCGTCCCTGCGGCGGAGAACGTCAGACCTCTGATGCGGAGGGCGTTGTAGCGTATCCCTGCGAACTTGTCGAAGACTGCTTCCCTGCACCGGGCCACCGCCCTCCTGGGGACGGAAGGGTCCCTTCCTGTGGCCTCCGCTATCGCATCGATCCACGCATCGACCGCATCGAATCCCACGGGCGCCCCCTTCTCGGATACTATCGAGGGGATCCCGATCGACTCGTACCATTCCCTCAGCCCGGAGCACATCTCCAGACAGACAATGATGTTGAACTCCGCATCCACGGATGCTATCAGGTCCTTCACGGACGATCCCGCCCCCGGGGTGGAGACCACCTCGAGGCCCATTGATTCCACGAATCCGACGAGCTCGTCCCTCGCCGCCTTCCAATCCTTGTCCATCAGCGACAGGCCGAGGATGTTCACCGAACCCTTCCGGACCTCCCTCCTCTCGGGGGAGATGAAATCCATCACCGCCGCGAGGGTATGGCCGCAGGCGTTGGGAGCGGGCATGGAGGCCATCGACTCGGCGATGTGCATCGCCCTGTCCGAGAGGCCATTGTCCTCTATCGATTTCGAATGATCGTCGCCGATGAGGGCGGCTCCGGGGGAATCGATGACGACTATGAGGGACGGAGCGGCGGAACCGACCGTGGCGAGCCCCTCCTCCGACTTGTAGAGCGCTCCGTTGATGTAGTCGTATTCGTCGAGATAGGTCGCGGGGACCCTCGGATAACCGTAGTAATACGGGGAGAACGAATCGCCCCTGCCCTCCCTCGGATAGACGGCGGTGGACAGCACCATGTGGCGGACACGGCATCCTCCGGGCCCGTGGAGCATCACGGCGGCATCGGTTATCCCCTCGACGGCCATGACGGCCCCGGTCAATCCGTCCGGAAGTATCCTCATATCTCCCTCCCCTCCCTCCAGCCTTCGATCTCCGGCAGGCGCATGGTGTTCTCCAGATATTGGATGTATTCGAAGACCTGCCTGTATCCGACGCCGATCCTGCTGAGCTTCGCGTAGGATACGCCTTCGGGGACCGGTTTTATGATGTCGCTGATCAGGAGGTCCGGCCTCAGCTCCTCCAGGTCCCTGGCGAGATCGTCGTCCGTGTAATCCGTCACGACATCGTATCTCGAATCGGGCGTCGACCCGGCCTTCCTTGGACTGGGGGCGAAGCCCACCTTGAGGATCTCGGCTCCGAGGTCGTTCAACGTATCGATCAGCCAATCGGGATTGGCTCCGATCTTCCATGTGACCATCACGCGGACGCCCTCCATCCTCGGACGGTGGACCTCGACGAGCGAGCGGTACTCCTTCTCGGCCCTGGCGACCTCCCTCTCGGCTTCTTCGTTCTTCCCTGTGAACTCGCCCATCCTGCGGATCCACTCGATGTACTCGTGGATGCCCACAGGCATGACGGCGGGGAACGGCTCCCTCCCGGTGCGACGGGAGACCATGTCCATGAGCTCCCTGGCGCCCTTGGTATCGCTCATCATGATGTCGGTCATCGCTCTGCATAACAGCTCCGGCGGGTTCGGGGAGCAGTCGTCGAGGAACCTGCAGTTCACCCTGAGGCCGAATGCGGACAGCATGTCGTCGAGGGCCCTCTTGTGCGATCTTGATTGTATGTCGAAGAACGAGGGCGCTATGAGGTTCACATACCCCTCCTCCCTCGGAACGGACGGGTCGATGTGCTCGGAGATGAGCTCCGCGGCCATCATGAATCCGTCTGTGTAATCGCCGGTGATGTCCCCGTCGGTCGGAACCACAGTTACAGAGACCCCGGGGTTCGATGCCTTGAACGAATCCGCTATGCCCTGATGGTCGTCCCCGATGATCCCGGGCATGCATGTCGTGATCGCCACGATCCTGTCGAAGCCGTCCTCGACGGCCTTCTCCAGACCCTC
>LVVU01000110.1 GCA_006954465.1 Candidatus Methanoprimaticola hominis | reverse complement strand
GCCGGCTTCAAGGGCAAACTGTACCCCATCAACCCCAAGGGCGGGGAGATCATGGGCCTCAAGGCCTACCCGTCCGTCACCGACGTCGGCGAGCCCATCGACCTCGCTGTCGTCGCCGTCAAGGCCGCCCTCGTGGAGGGCGAGGTCAGGAAGATGAAGGAGGCCGGCATCAAGTACGCCGCCATCCTCACCGCCGGGTTCAAGGAGGACTCCCCCGAGGGCGCCGAGCTCGAGAAGAAGCTCGTCCAGGCCGCCAAGGAGTCCGGAGTCAGGTTCCTCGGCCCCAACTGCTTCGGCCTCATGTGCGCCGGCAAGGGTGTCAACGCCACCTTCACATACATGCTCCCCAAGACCGGGAACATCTCCATCTTCTCCCAGTCCGGAGCCGTCGGCTCCTCGATCATCGACTGGGCCGTCGCCAACCAGATGGGTCTCGCCCACTTCGTCACCTTCGGCAACAAGGCCGACATCGACGAGGCCGACATCCTCGAGGAGATCGCCGAGGACCCCGAGACCAAGGTCATCGGGATGTACTGCGAAGGGATCTCCGACGGAGAGAAGTTCGTCCAGGCCGTGGAGAACATGTCCGTCAAGAAGCCCATCGTGATCTTCAAGTCCGGAAGGACCCAGGCCGGATCCGCCGCCGCTTCCTCCCACACCGGTTCCCTCGCCGGATCCGATGCGGTCAACAACGTCATCTTCAACAAGCTCAACATCTTCAGGGCGCTGGACCTGGACGAGATGTTCGATGCCCTCGGCGTGTTCAGCACCTGCAGTCCGATGAAGAAGGACGGCATCGCCATCATCACCAACGCCGGAGGACTCGGAGTCATGTCCGCGGATGCCGCATTCGACGCACCGCACATCAACGCCGTCAAGTTCTCCGACGAGACCATCGCCGAGATCAAGAGGCGCGTCCCCACCGTCGCCGGACTCACCAACCCGATCGACGTCCGCGGAGACGCCAAGCCCGAGTACTTCAGAGAGGTCATCGACATCGTCACCAAGGACCCCAACGTGGGCGGACTCGTCATCATGGGATCCCCTCTCGACACCGCGGATCTGGAAGCTGTCGCCAAGATCATCGTCGAGATGAGGGACGAGATCCCCGTTCCGACCACCGTGTGCTTCGCCGGAGGCTCCAAGTGCGACAGGGCCAACGCCATCCTCAAGGAGGGCAGGGTCCCCACCTATCCCACTCCCGACAGGGCCGTCCGCGCTCTGTCCATCCTCAGGAGATACACCATCAGGAAGGATGAGAAGCAGGACCCGCTCAAGGTCCCCGCCATCTCCGGAAGGGCCGTCTCCGAGAAGATCATCGCCAAGGTCAGGTCCGAGGGACGCGGTTCCCTCACCGAGGCCGAAGGGAAGGAGATCTTCGCAGCCTACGGCATCCCCACGCCCGGCGAGGCCCTCGTCAGGTGCGCCGACGATGCCGCATCCGCCTGCGACAAGATCGGCTACCCCGTGGTCATGAAGATCGTGTCCCCCGACATCCAGCACAAGACCGATGTCGGAGGAGTCGTCGTCGGAGTCAAGGACTCCGCAGAGGCCGTCGCCGCCTACAACAGGATCATGGAATCCTGCACCAAGGCCGCCCCCAACGCCAGGATCGACGGCGTGTCCATCCAGCAGATGGTCTCCGGACAGGAGGTCATCCTGTCCATGATCAGGGACCCGCAGTTCGGACCCGTCATCTCCTTCGGACTCGGAGGAATCTACGTCGAGATCCTCAGGGAGATCTCCCAGGCCCACGTGCCCATGACCGAGCAGCAGCTCGACGAGATGATCAAGAGTACCAAGGCATACAAGCTCATGTCCGGCGCCAGGGGACTCCCCGAGGCCGACATCGAGTCGATGAAGGACGTCATCAAGAGGATGGTCCTCATCGCCCTCGAGAACCCCGAGATCCACGAGCTGGAGATCAACCCGGTCATCGTCGGACTCAAGGGCAAGGGCTGCTGGGCCGTCGACGCCCTGTGCACCCTGGTCAAGGAGTGATTTTAAACGGGGTCTCCGGACCCCGCCCAAACTTCTTACACACCTTTTATAACAGGCATCCCCGATTGACGGGCATGGCATCCGAGCTCATCTTCGTCGGTCTGGGCCTCAGCGGCACGGATGGAATGACAGTCAAGGCGATGAACGCTCTCAGGGAGTGCGACAGGATCTACGCCGAATTCTACACCTCCGTCCTCATCGGAACGAAACCCGAGGACCTGGAGGCCGCCATCGGCAAGAAGATCCACATCCTCTACCGCTCCCAGGTGGAGGAGTGCGACGACATCATCGCGGACGCGAAGACCATGAGGGTCGGATTCATCACCGCCGGCGACACCATGTCGGCCACCACCCACGTGGATCTTAGGATCCAGGCCTCCGAGGCGGGCATCCCCGTCAGGGTCTTCCACGGGATCTCCATCTTCTCCGCATGCCCCACGTCCCTGGGGCTGCAGCACTACAAGTTCGGCAGGACGGTCACCCTCCCGTTCATGGAGGAGAACTACCACCCCAAGTCCCCCTACGACCACATCATGGAGAACAAGAAGCGCGGTCTCCACACCATGATCCTCCTGGACATCAGGGCGGACGAGCTCAGGTACATGACCGCCCACCAGGCCATCGAGTGGCTCCTCACCGCGGAGGACGAGTGGAAGGAGGGTCTGATCGACGACAGGACGCTGCTCTGCGTCGCATCGAGGGTCGGATCCCCGGATGAGAAGGTCTTCGCCGGATATCCCCAGGACCTTCTCAAGATGGACCTCGGCGAGCCCCTGTTCACATT
This sequence comes from Candidatus Methanoprimaticola hominis, assembly GCA_006954465.1. Taxonomy (GTDB): domain Archaea; phylum Thermoplasmatota; class Thermoplasmata; order Methanomassiliicoccales; family Methanomethylophilaceae; genus Methanoprimaticola; species Methanoprimaticola hominis. Next base: position 2,215 of record LVVU01000110.1, on the reverse strand, counting down.
GGTCCTCCCCGGGAACCTGCATTTCATGGAGGCCTTCGCCCTCGTGAAGTTCGCCGGAGCCCCCGAGGAGATCGTCGAAGACGAGTGATTCCTGAGTTGGACGGGTCCCCGGGCGATCGGGGGCCCTCCGGAATGCCTTTTCCGATGCATTCAGCGGATGCTGTGCCAGCACGCACCGTTCGACACCGGGTTCTCGTTTACAAATATTAAATATCGAAGAATAGGATACATCGTCCAACGGGCATTCCTGCCCGGGTGATTCGAATGGACAGCAAACAGAAAGGTATCGTTATCCTCGCTGTCGTCGTTGTCGTTATCGCCGCAGTGTTTGCCGCACAGGCCCTCGACGATAAGCACAACGAGAGTGACGCGGCCGAGGTTAACTTCCTCATCCAGGACAACCAGGGATTCTATTTCTGGGTCAACGGAGAGGGCGAGACTGTTTACGACGCATGGAAAGACGCGGTCAAGTCTTTCGACCTGCCCTTCGTCGCATCAGTCGATAAAGAAGGAAACGAGTACGGGATCAAGTCCCTGTTCGGACTCTCCACGGCCCAGGATGCCGCTGGATCATGGACCTGGTGGACTCAGTACTTCTACAACGGATCCGCATGGGAATCCAACTCCCTCTACATGATCAACATGGCCGCTAAGGACTACTCCAGCATCGCCATGGTCTACGGTGACGGAAAGGTCGCTCCTGCAGTGGCCCCCTCCGATGCCAAGGTCTGGAACAAGGATACCACTGGAACCCTCTTCACCATCCAGTCCCCGTCCGGTATGTACTTCAGGGTCAACGGAACCGGTGCCACGGCCTTCGATGCTTGGGTCGATGCGATGGTCAAGTACAATGTTCCGTACGAGCCTTCCGAGGCCTCTTACGGAAAGGGTATCACCTCGATGTTCGGACTCACCATGACTCAGGATGCCGAGGGCAACTACACCTACTGGAACCAGGACCTCGCCGTCGATGGAGCTTGGAGCTTCAATTCCGCGATGATGAGCAACACCAACGTCGCAGACGGCAGCCAGATGCTCCTGTACTACGTTGCATACGGAGCAACCATCGACAAGGCGCCGATCTACGGCACCAGCTGAAGGCGATCGGATGCAGAGCGGGAGGCTCAAGGTCGTCATCTCACTGGCGATCCTGGTAGCAGGATTGGCGGTGACGGTGGCGATCGTTCCGTCTGCATCCACCGCCGACTCATCCTCCGGACTCGTCGTCGATTTCGGGGGATACGAAACCTCTTACATTTCTACAGACCCCGATTCATCACCGTATGATGCGCTCGAACTGCTCTGCAGCGCATACGGATACGATCTCGTCTACGAGGACGGGAAGGTCGTCTCCATAGACGGCAGGTCGGGGGATTCCGAGAGGTCCTGGAACCTATACGGCGTCATCAAGGGGAAGACGAGCTGGTCCGTCATATCGGAAGACTGCGTGCTGTCCGATTACAGCGCGGTATGCTACGGTCTGACGACCGAGAACGGCATGCCATCGCCCGCGGTCGATGCCACCGGGAAGCCGTTCTACGGATACACGAAGCCCATCAGGGTGGTCTCGCTGGCGCCCTCCTGCACGGAGACCTTGTGCTCCGTGGGCGGTATGGATATCATCGTCGGTACCGACAGGTACAGCAATTATCCTGCGGAGATCGAGGAGCGCAGGAACTCGGGAGAGATCTCCGAGATCGGAGGATTCACCAACCCCAGCTTCGAGGCGATCCTCAAGCTGAATCCCGATCTCGTCGTGTGCATAAGCACGCAGAGCGTGCATCTGACCACCGCCGAGAAGCTCAGGAACGCGGGGATCAACGTCCTCGTGCTGGACGGAGGCGAGTCGGTGGATGCGGTCCTCAACAGCATCCACGCGGCCGGAGTCGTTCTCGGAACCCATGATGCCGCGATTGATGAGATAAACACCCTCGAATCGCAGATGGCCGAGATCCACGACACGATCCAATCCTACGATTTCACATGGGAGAAGCGTGTGATGGTGGCCCTCTCCGCGGTCAAATCGCCTTACATTTCCGGTTCGGGCACCTATATCGGGGATGCCATGGACCGTTTGTTCATGATCAACATATTCTCGGATGAGTCGGGATGGGTACAGGTCAATGCCGAGATGATATCCCGTTACGATCCCGAGGTAATAATCATCGTATCGTCGGACTACGAAGCGACCCAGTCCGAATACGACGGGATACTG
>LVVU01000109.1 GCA_006954465.1 Candidatus Methanoprimaticola hominis | reverse complement strand
GCGGCATGCCACTCGGTCGCCGAGCAGGTCTACGAGCAGCAGCTCCAGGAGATCGATGTCAGGCGCCCCATCATCCAGGTCGGCGGAACGTCCCTGATCTCCGGTCTCGTCACGCAGGTCGGGGAGGTCCTGGGTGAGAAGCCCATCGTCCCCCACGACTCCCAGTACATCGGAGCCGTCGGAGGCGCGCTGCTGAGCTCCGGATTCCTGTGAGGGATGCCGATGGAGATAGAGGTAGTAGGAGCGGACCAATACGGTACCGAAGCGTATTCCGGACTCTTCGATGAGATCATGAGCGACCTGAACAAGGCCGTCCTCATCGACAGGGTGAGGCTGACCCTCAGGCCGGACGTCCCCCTGTTCATCTTCTCGATCGCCCTCAAGGCGGCGCCCGGACCGAAATCCGTGGGAGACGTATCCACTGTGAGGACTGACGTCGGAGGGGTCCACGTGACCATCACCGAGGAGCGCTACGCCCCCGACATCCTGAGCGCCCTGTTCGCAAGATACGGGAGAAGCGCAGTGGAGCAGCAGACCAGGTTCGATCTGATCGTCGCGAACGCGGAGGAATCCGATGTCTCGAACATCGTAGTATCCTCCGGGGAGGAGGACAGGAGGGAGATCATGGGCGCCCTGTGGAGGACGATGCCGGAAGGCATCAAGAACAGGAAGACCCTGATGTCCGGTAACGTCATCACCGTCGTCGCCACGGAGGAGATCCTCCTGCCGGAGATGGTCGAAGAGGGAAGGAAGGAGCACATCGCCATGGGAGGTTCCGCGGATGTTTGAGGTCCTCATGTACGACGGAGGGGTCTACCGCTCCGACGAGCTGTACGAGATAATCGAGGATGTGGGAGGGGTCGTTCTCCAGAAGAACCGCAGCTCCCAGATGCTGACCGTCGTGATGTCCGTCCCCGAGGAGGACCGCGCCGCTGTTGAAGCAGTATGCAAGGACATCGGCGGAGAGGTCAGGGACGTCCCCCTCGCGGGAACCGAGATAGCAGTGGTCGGACCCACCCTGGGAAGGCACCACATGCCCCACCCGATCTGCGACATCGCCGAGATCCTGAGGAGGAGCGGTGCGGTCACGGTCGTCATGGGATTGGCGAGGGGACGCGGCAAGAGCACCTCCCAGATATCCATGACCGAGAGGTGCATCGTCGACGAGTACGACGGGGCCATCTTCATGATGGGCAACTTCAAATCCTGCGTCGAGACCAAAGCCGAGCTCATGAGGGACATCCACGTCCCCACGCTGCTCGTCTCCGGCCCCATGCCCGAGGGTGTCGACGACACCTGCGATGCCATCATCTCGGGAGTCGGACGCAAGGCGTCCAGGATGAGGAGCGTCGACGAGAGGGCGAAGCTCGACGAGATCGTCGATGCGATGGAGAGGATCCTCAAGGACAAGAAGCGCAGCCTCGAGGAGGACCCGCTGTACGTCCATCCCGCGGAGATCAAGCAGATCCTCGAAGGATACGAGCCGATCGACATGTGCCTCAGGCCCGCTCCGATGGTGCTGCACCTGGACGGACTGAGGATCAAGATCCCCTATGCGGAGCACAGGGAGCATCTGGAGAACGTCATGGTCTACGGCAGGAGGCTCGGCGAGATAGCCGACATCTCCCCGTCGAAGATCGACGATAGCAGCATCGTCGTCCGCATCAAGACCCGTTCGCAGGTCGAGGACGAGGACAGGAAGCGCTCGTCGGCATGAACGTCAGAAAGGGGACGTACGTCCTCGTAATCGCCTTGGGTTCCGATCGCGATATCCGCGTCGGAGCCCTCGGCACCTTCCATTTCTCTAAAGGAACATACTGCTACACGGGCAGCGCCATGGCAGGCCTGGACCAGAGGCTGTCCAGGCACCTGAGGAGGGACAAGACCCTGAAGTGGCATGTGGATTACCTGGTCAAAGAAGCGGACGACGTCCGCGCCCTCGAATCCTATCCCGACCCGGTCCCCGAATGCACCCTTGCGCATATGGCGGAGGAGTGCGGGATGACCCCCTCCGTGAAGGGCTTCGGATGCTCCGATTGCAAGTGCGGAACGCACCTGTTCTCCTGCGATCCGGAATCGATTGCCAGACTGACGGAGGCCGCCGGATTAATCTCATACAATCTCATTTCTTTTCCGAGCGGGAAACCATTATAACGAACGACCGCCTGCGACCTTCCGTAAACACCGCGCATAGCGGAGGTTATCTCAAATGAAGAGCATCAACGGCGTGAAAGCGATCACCCCCGAGGAGATCGAGCACATCGCGTCCCTCATCGGGACCGCCAAGATCGAGAACAGAGACGGAGACGTCGTCGCCAAGCCCTCCAACAACGAGGAGCTCGGCAAGATCGTCGCCAGCGCCATGTCCCACGGGGTCTCCGTGTACCCCCTGTCCAGGAAGAGCAGCCACACCGAGGGCGCCCTCCTGATCGACATGTCCGAGATGGCGAACATCATCGACATCGACAGGACGCACATGACCGTCAAGGTCCAGGCCGGCTGCAAGTTCAGCGCTCTGATGAAGGCGGTCGACGACGAAGGATACACCCTGGGAGTCATCCCTGCCGGGGAGTGCCCCACCGTCGAGGACTGGATCTACACCGAGGATGCCGGAATCGGATCCTTCAAGTACGGAACCGTCAAGGACAGCGTCTACAACATCTGCGCCATCGACTCCAACGGCGGACTCCTGGTCACCGGATTCGACGACATCGGATACTACATGAGCGGATTCAACCTCATCCAGACCCTGTGCGCATCCTCCGCCAGGCTGGCCATCGTCTCCGAGGTCACCTTCAAGCTCCACCCCAAGGGCGTCACCAAGGCCGTCGCCTACGAGTTCGCGGACTCCGCCAAGATGCAGGAGGCCTTCGTCAGGATCGCCCACGAGCCCTCCGTCAAGCCCCTTCAGATCTCCTTCAACGGGAACCTCGCCGTCATGGCGTTCCAGGGAGAGGAGGAGTTCGTCGACGTCGATATCGAGGCTACGGATGCGATCATGGCCGAGATCGGTGCCACCAAGGCCGACCAGTCCGTCGCGGACGACAAGTTCGGCAACATCGCCGTCGGTGCCTGCGTCTGCCCCACCGCGCCCACCATGTACGTCCCCCTAAGGAACATGGATGCGTTCATCGTCGCTGCCAAGGACATCGCCGACTTCAAGATCGCCGGGAACGTCCCCGACAAGAGCACCGTCGCCGTCAAGCTGACCGGTGTGGAGGACTGCGACAAATACCAGCTCGCCTCCGACAAGGCGGAGGAGTACGGCGGAAGGTCCAGCCTCAGGTGCCCCAGCAAGTACAGGGACGCCGACACCCAGGCATTCATCAGGAGGATCGAGTGCGGATTCATGGGCAGGGAGGTCAAGGAGCCCAGGCTGTCCAGGACCGTCGACGACAAGATCATCGCCGAGCTGAAGGCGATCGTCGGAGAGAAGAACGTCACCACCAGCAGCATGGACAAGATCCTGTACTGCCACGACATGGCCCCCCTCCCCAAGGAGGCGGGACTCGCATTCAACAACGTGCCCGACGTCATCGTCAGGCCCGAGACCACCAAGCAGATCGCCGGCGTCGTCGCTCTCGCCTACAAGCACGGCATCCCCGTGGTCCCGAGGGGCAGCGCCTCCTGGGGACTGGGCGGATGCATGCCCACCGCGGGCGGAATCATCCTCGACATGGCCTCGAAGATGAAGAAGGTCGTCGAGATCAACGAGGAGGGCCTGTACGTGAAGGTACAGGCCGGATGCACCTGGAAGAACCTCCTGGAAGCCTGCATGAAGAAGGGCTACATCATCGGATCCTACCCCTCGTCGTTCCCCTCGGGAACCATCGGCGCCTGGTACTCCACCAACGGAATGGGTATCGGATCCTACAAGTACGGCTCCGCCAGAGAGAACGTCCTGAACGCCGAGGTCATCGTGGACGACGGAAGCATCGTCACCACCGGCTGGGATGACATGGGCTCGTACCGCGCATCCTTCAACCTGAACCAGTTCTTCTCCGGAGCGGAGGGAACCCTGGGATTCATCGCCACGTTCACCATGAGGATCCACCCCATGGGAGAGGTCAGGCCCCTCGCCTTCGAGTTCGATGCCCTCAAGGACATGAACGAGCCCATGCAGGCCCTGGTCGCCAACGCATCCGTCAAGCCCCTGCACGTCGCATGGTCCGACTACCTGCACTTCGAGAACCAGCACAAGGCCGGCCTCCACGCCCCCGATGTGAAGAACCTGTGGCTCGTCACCCTCCAGGGAGACGCCAAGCACAACGACATGGAGGAGGCTGCCGTCACCGCCATGGCCGAGGCCGCCGGAGGAAGGAAGATCTCCAACGAGATCGCCGACCGCGAGTGGGACGAGAGGTGCTACGAGTTCAGGGCCAGGAAGGTCGGAGTCGGAGAGATCCCTGCCGAGGTCATCGTGCCTACCGTCAACTGGGGAGAGTTCACCGACAGGTGCTACGAGGGATTCAAGGAGATGAAGATGGAGGCCGGAGGAGTCATCGGAGTCCTCGTCGACAGGTCCACCGCCCTGTTCATGCCCTACTACTTCAAGGACGACGAGATGCTCACCGGAATGCTCGCCTTCGGATTCAACTTCTACCTGGGCGACGTCGCCGCCGAGTACGGAGGAAGGTCCACCGGATTCGGAGTGTTCTTCGCCTGGGCGATGGATGTCATCCACAACCACGAGACCGCCGCGAAGACCAGGGAGATCAAGACCGTCCTGGACCCCCACGACGTCGTCAACCCCGGTCACGTCACCTGCGGAATGACCAGGTTCGGAGTGGACATGAACAAGTCCCTCATGGGCATGGGAAGCGCCCTCATGCAGATCATGAAGAAGCTGCTCCCCGCCGACAAGACCTTCGAGAAGAACCTCAAGAGGTTCAGATACGACGATCTCGAGCACAACAAGACCCTGGACAGGGTCCACAAGCTCGGAGACGGAACCCAGTGAACCGGAGGGGCCTACGGCCCCTCCACAACCTTTTCGGGTCGGAGACGGCCCGGACATCTTTTCTTTCAGAATTTCAGAGGAGCTCGACCACGTCGCCCGCGCGGTCGACGATGATCATATCGGGGTCGGCCTTCAGCCAATCCTCCTCGGTGCATGATCCCGTCAGTACGCCGACGAACACCGCACCCGCATCGCGGGCGGACTGCCAATCGGTCAGGTTGTCACCGACATAGATGATCTCCTTCGGATCCACACCGAGACCCTGGGCGAACTGGCGCATGGCGATCGGAGAGGGCTTCGCATCGTCATAGAACGAGTAGTCCCTCCCCATGACGAAATCGAATTCATCGAAGAGGGGGCCGAGTGCCTTGCGGGCGTATTCCAGACCTCCGCGGGTGAGAATACCGACCTTCAGACCCTTCTCCTTGATCAGGGGAAGGGATTCTACGGAACCGGGGAACGGGACGGCCTCCGAGACGAACTCGCATTCGGAATCGAGGCACTCGTCCTCGATCTCCTTGTAGATCTGCGGCCACTCGTCGATGCGGCCATTGGCTTCGAGCCAGTTCTTGATCGGGGTCCTGAGCCTCTTGGCCCTTCCGCCGAAGTCGATCTTGTCGAACGGGATGTTGTGACGCTCCAATACCCTGAGGTCCGCGTTGTTGAGACGGTCGTAGTCCACACGGGTCTTGAGGAATGTGCCGTCCATATCGAATCCGACGGCCTTGAAGCGCTCTGCCATGAACAGGTGATGGCGAGGCTGGATTATACCGTTGCGGAGGGGAAGCCGACGAGGGGGAGAGCCCCCGCCGGTGAAGACGTTTCCCACCGGAAGAAGAGTCCGATGTAAGGAGGGACCGACGGAGGAATACACAAAACCGCCGGGACCGTGTTTAGCGTGATGATGTGATGTCGTTGTTGAATGTGAGAAATGAGATGCTTCAAATTGAACCATTAGAAGAGTGATGCCCATCATGTCGGCAACAAATATCAAAGCCGTGTTGTAATACGAAGCCGTTCATTCAGAACCCTGCCTCTCATCAATTATGATATCATTACAATTCTACGAACTGCAATATAATGATATCAAAAGCACAATACATATTCCAGCGATGTAAGAACTGCCAGAGCGAAGCTCTAATGACTTATGCAATAAACATCTGGCTGTTCAACAACGCAAATACTAGAGAATTAGTATATTTTAAAACATAACAAGCTAGGTGACATGCGAGTTGGTACCGTTGGTGCATACGTATTCTGAATCCGTATTACTCTCTAACTTCGTGTAATA
>LVVU01000108.1:2291-9809 GCA_006954465.1 Candidatus Methanoprimaticola hominis | reverse complement strand
TCTCGACGGCTTCGCAGGTCTTCGTCTTGGAGATCAGGTTGTCCAGGCATTTCAGCTCTGTCGGACGTTCTCCGACGGTCTCGAGCGCAGCCTTGTACTCCTCCTCCAGATTGATCGGTATGGGTGCGGGCCCCATGTTGCCGAAGTCGTTGGCACGGGGGGTGTACTCGGTGTGGGATCCGCAGACCCTGCACCAGTTCCTGTAGGTGTACGTCCTGCATTCGGGGCACAGCCTGTTGCCCACCTCCACGACGATCTCGGGCTTCCCGCCCTTGCGATTGGAGGCGGATGATTTGGATACGGCGATGGCGGCGTTCATCTCCTTCCCGGAATCGGCGTCCTTCCCGACGGGGAACAGCGAATGGACCTTCGGGGTCATCTCACGCTCCTTCGCCTTCTCGGGGCGTCCCATCCTGGTTCCGATGCGGGTCATGGCGCGTGCGCGGACCTCGTATCCGGCCGCTACGCTGACGGCCTCCAGCGTGGAGGATCCCTCCAGTTCGTGAACTGATGTCAGTCCTCCTCCTTCGGAGGAGATGCCGAGGCAGTCGAGCATCGGAAGGGAGTACCTCTCGTCGATGATGACGCGGCCGTCTCTGACGATATGGAGGGCGCAGAGGTCCTCCAGCATGCGTTTGGAGACGGGTTCCTTCTCCACAGAGAGGTTCCTCCCGTCGTACGATCCCGTCTTCAGGATGTGCTCGCGGAGCGCCCTTATCCTGTCCAAGGGGTAATCCGACCAGAACAGGTTGAATTTCGGATGCAGCGGGACGCCCATGGTCCGGCTCATCTCCTTGGCCCTCTCGTATGTAGGGTCCTTCCAATCCTCCGGGAGCTCCCCTTTCTCCTTGATCTCCAGCTCATGCCATTCGATGGGGTATCCGCAGGGCACGAGGGTGTGGTTGTTCTCGCAGAACTCGCCGAACGGCACCAGGATCTCGCCGTTATCGACGATCTCGGCCACCTGGTTGCGTACAGCCATGGCATCCGCCACGGTCCCGCAGTACACCAGGTCCCCGTTCTTCAGGAGGACGGTCGGTCCTTCGAGCATGTCGCACGGGGTGACGACGCTGGCCTTCCCCGGCCTCTCGATTTTGAGCTGCGTCCCTATGGCCATGAACTCGTCCATGATGTACATGGCGGCGACGCTGTATGCGAGGGATGCGAGTCCCGACGTCCTCGCCCTCCCGTATCTGAGTCTGAATCCTCCGACCGCGCAGGGGTGTCCGAAGATGGGACGCCCTGCGACGATGTCCATGAGATACTTCTCCTTGGGCTCGACCCTCTTGGGTGCGTTGGAGTCGGCCTCCTTCTTATCGGATTTGTGGGCATCCAGGAATTGTCCGATGAACTCCCATCCCTTCATACCGAGCTTGTCGACGTGCTTCTTCAGCTTGGATGCCTTCTGACACATCCCTTCCGCGATGACCAGGCAGGCTCCTCCTCTGACCCTGTTGGTCTCGATCCTGGGAAGGTCCCTGAATCCGGATATCTCCATCTGCTCGGTGCCTTCTCCGTCGACGCACACGGGGCAGTTCCTGACGATGAGGTCGATCTCCCCGGATGTCGGGGTGTATTGCAGGTGCTGGCATTGCTTGTAGAGCGGGATCTCCTCGTCGAATCTGGCAATCTCCCCTTCGGTGGGCTGGTATTTGCCGATGCCCAGCTCGGTCCTGACGACGTCCGCGATGAGGACGCTCATGGCCTGACCGGTTCCTCCGGCCGCACGGATGGGTCCGGCGAAGATCAGGTCGACGTAGCTCGTCCCGTCCGCGTTCTTGCCGATCTTGGTGTCGGCGATACCTTCGAGCGGGGCGACGAGGATACCCTCGGTGAGAACGGCGAGTCCGACCCTCACTGCCCTGTCCAGAGCCTTCTCGGTGCTCTCGGCCGGGCGACGGGCCATCTCCCTCGCCACCATCAGGGCGACGAGCTCACGGTTCCCGAATTCGGCGGTGAGCCTGCGGATGTCCTCGGCAACCCCTTCGACATGGTAGTCGTCGAGGAGCTTCTCCACACGGGACGCGAGGTCCTCCGCCTGGGGGACCTCAACCTCCGTGAACGGATCGAATCCTTCTGCGCGGGCCTTGTTGGCGATCTCGTAGCACTCGTCCTTCATCGCGGAGAGCTTCGCGAAGTACCTCCCCATCTCCTCGCTGAACGCGGGGCCCTGCTGACTCATTCGAACTCCGCCTCCGCGGCCTTGCGACGCGCGATCGAGCGGAGCTCTTCCATGATCCTTCCGGTGAGGACATCCATCTCCTCGCCTGTCTGTGCGGAGAAGCACAACCTGTCCCCTCCGCTCTTGTAGACATCGCACTTGCTCTCGGCCTCGATGATGGTGACGCCGGGGAATCCTTTCTTGACCGTTTTCAGGAGCTTCTCCTGCACGGCCATGGGGAATCCGCACGTCTCGGACGGGTCGAGGACGAACAGCATGACGTCCGTCAGGTACCTCAGCGCCAGGACGGCCTGCTTCTCGATGTCGTTCCTTTCGTCGAACTCCCTGTCGANCTGGTACTTCCTCCAGTCGTCCTGGATATGGCCCACGATGACCCCCTTCGTGGTGAAGGGGTAGGGGGCGATCTCGGGCTCGGCGGTGGACAGGACCGTGACGAGGTTGCTCTTCCCTACGTTGGGGAACCCGGCGACCACGACGGTGGGGAGGGACGGATCCACGGCGGGGAGCCTCCTGAACTTGTTCTTGGCTTCCTGAAGGAACTCCAGGTCGTCGGAGATCCTGTCGACGTAGGAGTTCAGCCTTCCGTAGAAGCTCCTCCTGGTGGCCTCGACTATCTCCGGGTCCTTGGTCCTGCGGATGTCCTTGAGGGTGTCGTTCTTCAGCTTTTCGGCCTTGGTCGCGCACCAGTTGACGGCTCCGAGGGCCTTCTTGTAACGGTCGATGCCGATGACTATGTCCACGAGCTCCGGGAAGAAGTCGTCCTCCTTGTCGAGCCTCGGGAATCTGTCGACGTATCCCTTGAGCGCTGTCACCACGATGTCTCCGGATGCCGTGACCTTGGCGAGGGCGGTCTTCTTGCGGGTATCCAGGGAATTGGTCCCGTTCTTGTGGATCTTGGATGCCCTGTGAAACGCCTTCTCCATCAGCTCCTCGGAAGTGAGGACGGTCGGTATCTTGAAGTCCATCGCGGCCATGATTCTTCCCCATCGCGCGCGTGCTAATAAAGGGGACGGTCCGGAGTCCCGGACGGGGTCATGCCAGCTTCACCGTCGCTTTGAAGAGCCAGAGGTCGTGGCTCAGCTTCTCGTCGGGTCTGAGCTTAAGTGGGATGGCGGCTACCGGGCAGTTCCGGGCCATCACTCCGAACTCCATCTCCGGACGCCCCGAATCGATGTCGACTATGCGGGAGAGCGAGGACAGATTCGCACGGAACAGGACCGCGAGGTCCATCTCAGGCAGGTCCGCTCCCTTCGAGAGCACCTCGGGGAATCCGATCCCTGCATGTGCCAGCACCTCCAGGTCTATGTTCTCGGCGAACATCTCCACGGGGTCGATCCTGTACGGATTCTTGATTCCGAGGATCAGCGATTCCACCTTGTCTGCGATGTAGCGGAGGCAGTCCTTCGCCAACTCTCCGTCCGTTCTGAGGGCGACTCTGATACCGGCGGAGCCGGAAGACGATAGGTCCTTCACATTCGCGCTGACGAACACCGAGGCATCGATGATGATGTCCGCGACCAGGTCGATGAGTCCCTCGATCGTGTATCTCACCAGATATTGGATGAAAGCGACCAGGGTGTCCACGTCGGTGATGCTCTCCACCCTTCCGAACGCCTTCTCCACGGCCTTCCATGCGCATTCCTTCAGATTCTCAATGGAGAAAGGCGATGTGATCCAGGATCCGTTGGTCCTTCCCATGCTGCTTTCGACCTTCACCCATTCGGACGAACCGTCGTACCCCCTCTGCCAGCTATCGCTGTCGTCCGAGCCGTCCGCCTTCATCCTGACGCGGTCGGTCTCCTCGCCTCCGGAGTCCTTCAGGACTAGATGGTCCCCTGTCGTGTTCACCAGGGTGAAGGATGGGTTCACGACCAGGAACTCCCCGGGCATGAGCTCTCCCGAGAGCTGCTCCGTCCCCTTCCTCTTCCCAGAATCCAGTTCGAGGGAGTATCCTGTCAGATCGATGGTGGAGTCGGTGTTGTTGAGGATCTCCACCCATTCGTTCCTGCGATCCGTTCCCGGAGGGTTGGATTCGTATTCGTTGATTATCAGTCCGGTCTTCGTCGCGGCTCCGCATCTTATCTGGAATCCTGCATCGATGCTCAGCTTGGCTCCCGGTATCGGGAGTGGTATCGAATCCAGGGCTTCCTTCACTCCGGGCACGTCGCTGAGTGTGAGCCCCAGTTCATGATAGCTCTCGAGCTTCGGGGCCGATACGGTAATCCTGTTCTTCCCGACCTTGCCCTTCATCGTGAAGAGGTACTTGCTGCCCTTCATAAGCGGATCGAGATCGGCTTCGACGGACCATCCGTCGCCGGATATCCCTCCGCTGCCGGTGAGGATGAGGTTCTCCGCGGCCATGTCCCCTCTGACCTTCGCCGTGAATCCAGCCGTCAGGAGCAACCCTGCGACCGGCATCCTCAATTCGGCGCTCAACAGGGTCTTGGTCCTCGCCGCCCACGTGACCGCCCTCGTCGTGAGTTCGAGCTCGCATCCGAAGAACTGGAGGATGACGGACTGGTCTCCCAGATTGATATTCACGAGTATCCCGAATACGGTATCGCTGATGGCGGATTCCAGTGTCTCCTGTATCATCCGCGATAGCTCGTTCAGAGGGTCCATGACGAACCGGTACAGCTCCATCAGGTGCTCGCTGACGAATCCCGCGACCTCCCTGATCGCCTCCCCGAGGGCGGTCATCGCCCCGCGGATCGCCTTCATCACCTCGCGCAGGGGTTCGATTATCGGTTCGAAGATCTCCAGGAGGATCGCCTGCAGATCGGTGAGGATCGTGCAGCTCGGTTCGTAATAGACTCCGGACAGGCCCCATCCGGATGCGGCCGTTATCTCGAGGTCTAGATCGACCTGGAATCCTCCCTTCACGGCAGAGGTGGTCGTTCCCAGGGTCTGGGCCAGGGACCCCGCGCCTTCGACGGTGTAGTCTACCCATCCGCTGATGGATACGGGGAATGTCGTCGTGAACGCAGCGGACTCATCGACTCTGAAACCGACGTTGTGCACGCCTTCCGGCCTTCCGATCGTCACGGTGAGGGCGCTGGTGTCGTAATGCAGGGACAGATGCTCCGTCACCGTCGCTCCCGTATCATCGGAGAGTTCGAAGCCCTCGGATCCCGGGAGGTCGATCGTCCCCGAATACGGATTCATGGAGTCGGTAGCCAGGATCTCCGAGACGAGAGTCTCCGCCTTGTCATCCACCGGCGAGAGGATCCCGAGGGCCCCGAGCCCGTGGGAGCAGATCAGAGAGAGCCCTCTGTGGATTAGGCTGCGGTCCCCTCCCTCGACGGTTCTGAGAACCTGGATGGGCGAGAGGTCGCCATGGACGGCGCTGCGATAGGATGCTATCGCTCTCGATACAGCGGATGACGACATCATCGCATCGATGTCGGGACGGACGAACTCCTCCTCGTTCTCCTCCGCTTCCGCCGCCCTCTCGTCTATGGCTGATAATAATGCGCTCCTTATGAGGGAATACAATGCGCCGGTATCCGCCATGTCGTCCTCGTGCGATGATATCTCGTCAGCGAGGCTCCCGTAGAATTCGTCGTAGACGGTCCCGTCCCGAAGGGATTCGGAGATCCCCTTCTGCATGGCATCGAACGATCCGGATACCGCCTGCTCGTACAGATGCAGGAGGTCCTCCTTGAACGAGCTGCCGTCGTGGGGGTCGACTTCGACGCGTATGGTCCCGAGGTCGTTCCGATCGGCGGCGCGTACGGCCGCATCCTTGACAATCGTGGTGACGAAGTCGCGGACGTAGTCGTCGTTCCCGTCGTACCTCTTCTTGAAATCCTTCAACCAGGATTGCGCGAACAGGTCCTCTGTGGGGTTCGAGACCGTCACGGTGTAGTCTCCGACGGTGACCGTGGTGGTTCCCGATCCCGGGTAACGGTAATCGGATTCGTCGTATCCGTTGTCCTCCATGATCTTCTTGAGATAGGGCACCCCGCTGACGCGTTCGCTCCTGTCCAGGAACTTGCTGAGGGTGCGGAAGGCGTCCTTGAACGGATTGAACAGTCTGTCCAGGGTGGATGCGATCCTGTATCCGTAGAGGTAGTCCAGCCAGCTCAGCGTCACCTCGTCGGCGACGGCATAGAGCGCCTGGGCGTATATCGCATCGAGATCCAGTTCGATGACTCCCCCTTCGGCTGCCGTGATGTCGGCGAGATCCGTCCTCCCGTACGATGCATACGGTCCATCGCGGAAGCATATCGCCGCCAGAGCCTCGATCCCGGCGGCGTATGCCCCTTCCACATCATCTTCGGTTATGATGGCGTCCGTGCTGCGATTGCCGTATGTGGCGATCCCGCCGTATCCGTTCAGGATTCTGTACTGGGCCACCGATGTTAGCTGGTATTCGAGCATCTGCGCCAGGGATATCCCCTGCCCTCCGGACATGGCGGCGAACAGGGCGGCCCGTTCCACCGCCAGAGGCAACGCGTAGCTCCCGTCGGTCCTTATGTCGAGATCGGTCTCGGTCCTGCCGGATTGGGATTCGATGACGACCGATATGGTCCCCGTCCCTCTGAGGTACGTGCCGGTGTAGCCGTTCCCGGACAATCCCATGGGTTCGGCTATCAGGTCCATTTCATGGGATACATAGGTCACATGAGCCCCGCCGCTGGTCATCGGGAACTGGAACGACATCCACTCGGCGGTTCTTTCTCCGATGGTGTCGTAACGTTCGCTCAGTCCTCCGAGGTCGGCGTCCACGGACGCGGCCCGGATTATGTCCCCCAATCCTCTATTGGCGTATGCGGTCACATCGGCGATGGCGAGATCCACCGCGTCGATGTCCAAGATCACGCTGTCGGACGAGTCGGAGCTCTTCTCGTATGCTGCGACCACTCCCGCCGCCACGCCTGCCAGCAGCAGTATGGTCACGGCGATGATCGCGAAGGGCATGCTCCCGCGCGTATCGTTCGGTTTCATGAACGGTCGTTCGACGCGACCGGTGATAAAGGAAGATCACTGCATGCAGTATGACAGTACGATATTAGTTTCGTAGAATGGAATGGCCACCGGGTCGCCCCGGTGGCAGAAAGGGTTCAAGCGGAAGCCTGGCGCGCCTGATGTCTCATCTCGCGCTCCTGCTTCTTTTCTTTCCTCTTTTCTTCCCTTTCTTTTTTGGTTTCGACGTGCTTCTCCTTCATTGCCATATCTTTCACCTTCTTAGTCAGCTCGTTGGCTTCACAGTCGGCGGACCGGCATTCGGATGGCGTTGGGGGATTTCTCCCCGCGTCGTCGTGATTGGGAAAACCCACGAAGGGGTATTTGAAACAAACCATCCGGTATTTCGAAAACAAAAATGGTCGGAT
>LVVU01000108.1:0-2286 GCA_006954465.1 Candidatus Methanoprimaticola hominis | reverse complement strand
GGAAGGATATATACGGGACCTTTCGACAGACTCCGGATCTTCGCGGATAGCCCAAGGAACAGGGATGAAACTGACAGGATGAAGGGAAGTAAGATGGTTGAAAGGGTTTGGCCATCTCGCGATGGCCCGATCGCTCAAGCCTCTCCGGACAGTCCGGCGAGACGAACCTTGACGCGATCCCTGACTTCAGGGAGCATCATCACGCTGAGGACGTCGACCAGGCTGTCCCAGTCTTCCTCGCTCACCATGACAACGTTTCCAGTTTCGGTGGCGATGGTGATTTTCTCTCCGCTGAGAGCTCTGTTCACCAGTTCGCGCGTCCTCTCCTGGGCCCCATCCACGTTGTAGGTTGCCATGAGTGATGCCACTTTTTTCCACTATTTAAAACAATCCTAAATTTGTTTCAGAGCGGTCGTAGGCGGTATATGCCAATAGACAATTGTTCGGGATTTCTCTATATTTTACCAAGTTTAGTTCGGAAAAAGGGTTAATGGAGGTCGAATGTCGGGTCCGCTCTCGGAAATGGGAATTCGGCGGAATCGCAGTCATCCCGCTCGGAACGCCGGATGCGGGTATCGGAGAATCGCCGAGATGCTATCGGGGCAGGTCGATGGAAAAGAAGAGGTAAGTCGTTTCGACGACCGTCCGGAGACATCCCGAACGGTCGTTCAGGAATCTCAATTCTGGATGACCTTGACACGGATCGGTTTGCCGTTGTACTTGGTCTTGGTGAGGTCCATGGTCATCCTGTTGCCGAAGTCCTTGTGGACCTCCACGATGGAGGACTCGTCGCCGAGCTCGATCTTCCCGATGGACACATCCCTCACGCGGGCGTTCTTGATGATGAGGTCGGCGAGTCCGACCTTCTTGAGACCGTCCTTCTTGCCCAGGTTGATCTCGAACCTGCACATGCCGTACACATCGGAGATCTGATCGTGTAGTCCACGACCCTCCTGATGGTATCCTTGGTGCCGGGTTCCGCGTCGGGGACCTCCCTCTTCTCGATGTCCATCCCGGTACGCATCTGGAATTCCCTTACCAGGTGCTCCTCCTCGGAGGTGACGAACGATACGGCCGTACCCTCTTTTCCGGCCCTGCCGGTCCTTCCGATGCGGTGGATGTAGGTGTCGATGTCGTCCGGCATGTCGTAGTTGATGACGTACGTAATGTCGTCGATGTCGAGGCCCCTCGCTGCCACGTCGGTTGCGATGAGGATGTCGGTCTTGTCGTTCTTGAAGTCCGCCATGACCTTCTCCCTCTTGCTCTGGGGCATGTCACCGTGGATGGCCTCCACCTTGTAGTGCAGGCTGGTGAGCCTCTCCTCCAGGACGTCCACCATCTTCTTGGTCTGACAGAAGATGATCGCCTTGGGCTTGTCGATGTCGAGGATCCTGCACAGGGCCCAGGACTTGTTCCTCCTTCCGACCGAGATGTAGTACTGCTTGGTCAGGTCGAGGACGACCTCGTCCTTGGACACGGAGACCTCCTTGGGGTTGTGCATGTAGTCGAAGGCCAGCTGCTTGACGTTCTCCTGCATGGTGGCGGAGAACAGCATGGTGTGGTGCTTCGAGGGCATGGCCTTCAGGATGTACTCGATGTCATCCATGAATCCCATGTCGAGCATCCTGTCCGCCTCATCGAGAACGAGGGTGTTGATGGCGGAGAGGTTCAGGACCTTCCTGGTGATCATATCCCTGACACGTCCGGGGGTTCCGGCCACGATGTCGCAGCCCTTCTCGAGTTTCTTGATCTGCCCTTCGATGCTCGCTCCTCCGTAGATCGGGACGCAGACGTGTCCTGAATACTTGGAGAGCTTGGAGAGCTCCTCCGACACCTGGTTCGCGAGCTCCCTGGTGGGCACGAGGACGATGGCGGACGGCACCTTGCTGCCCGCTTCTATGGTCCCCAGGATGATGGAGCCGTATGCTCCGGTCTTCCCGGTTCCCGTCTGGGCCTGGGCGAACATATCGATGCCTTCGAGACCGAGAGGGGCAGAACTGACCTGGATCGGGGTAGGCTCCTCCCATCCCATGTCGTCCATCGCTCTGGCGACATCTTCGGGGATGCCTATGTCTGTGAATTTGGAAATCATGCGGATCACTGATCCGAAACCTGCCTGAGACCGACTCAGACAACCTTCTTCGAAGCACCGTACCTGGTCTTCATTTATAAGGGTACTTAAAAAAATCTACAAGCTAGGTGACATGCGAGTTGGTACCGTTGGTGCATACGTATTCTGAATCCGTATTACTCTCTAACTTCGTGTAATAAAGACTCTGTAAGAAA
>LVVU01000107.1 GCA_006954465.1 Candidatus Methanoprimaticola hominis | reverse complement strand
GCTGGTGGGGGTGAATCCGTCGAGCTCGGAGAGGAGCTGCATGAGGGTCCTCTGGACCTCGCGGTCCCCCGAGGTGGCGACGTCGAGGCGTCTCGCTCCGACGGAGTCGAGCTCGTCGATGAATATGATGCTGGGCGCCTTGTCCTTGGCGAGCTGGAACAGCTCGCGGACGAGCCTGGCGCCTTCTCCGATGTACTTCTGGACGAGCTCCGATCCGACCATCCTGATGAACGTCGCCTGAGTAGCGTTGGCGACGGCCTTGGCCATCAGCGTCTTACCGGTTCCGGGGGGTCCGACGAGAAGGACTCCCTTGGGGGGCTCGATTCCGACCTTCTTGTAGAGCTCGGGCCTCAGCAGCGGATCCTCCACGGCCTCCCTGAGCTCCAGCATCTGGTTTTTCAGACCTCCGATGTCGTCGTAGGTGACGTCCGGCTTGTCGATGATCTCCGCGCCGGAGACGACAGGGTCGACGGGGGTCGGGAGGACCTCCATGAGCGACAGGGTCTGCTTGTTGAGCGACACCCTGGATCCCGGGATCAGGTCCTTCTCATTCACGTATTCGGAGATGGAGACGACGAAATCGGGCCCGGTGGTGCTCTTGACCACGACGCGGTTGTTCGGGAGCACGTCTCTGAGCGATGCGACTATGAGTGGAGGGCTCTTGAGCCTCTCGAGCTCGTTCCTGAGCCTGGAGAGGTCCTTCTGCAGTCTGAAGAGTTCGCTCTCGGAGTAGCGTTTCTCCGTCTCGGCGTTCTGGAGGTCCTCCATCAGCCTGACATTGCGCTCCTCGAGGGTGACAATCTTGGCCTTGAGCTCGGCCACGTCATCGTTCTCGCCCGTCATATGTACTCCGTCGGGGTACGGAGGACTATTATTATAACGATTATCCCACGCGCGCGCATCTCCGAGGACTCCGGGACAAAGAATAATACGGTCCTCGCGGATGGCCCTGGCATGATTTGCGAGATGTGCGGTAAGGACGTTCCGCAGACCCGCGAGGCCATAGTCAGCGGCGCGAGGATCATGGTATGCCCTTCCTGTTCCAAGTTCGGAGAGATGTCTGGCACTGCTGGTTCCTCGAGGCCCGGCGCACCCGTCTCCCAGTCGGTCATCGACCAGAGGCTCGAGAGGCGCGAGAGGCGCATGCAGTCCAAGGACATCTACGCCGGAACCACCACGATCGAGATCGTCGACGATTACGGCGGGGTCATCAGAAGGGCCCGCGAAGCCCGCGGAATGGACCTCAAGACGTTCGCCAACGAGATCCAGGAGAAGCAGGGGATCCTCGCCAAGGTGGAATCCAACAACCTTGTGCCAGAGGACAGGCTCATCAAGAAGATCGAGAAGGCCCTCGACATCAAGCTCACCGAGGCTGTGCAGTCCGGAGGAACCGTCGGAGGCGGCTACTCGAACTCCATGACGCTCGGGAACTTCATCAAGCGCGAGTGATTCCGGAGACCCACCCATAGACCTCGTCCACGTACGGGTCTATGGGGACACCTCCGTCACGGAGGACTATCAGGGCCGCCACCGCTATGTCGATGTCGAGCCTCTTCTGAATCCTGTTGCATTCCTGGATGAACTCCCTGCGCTGGATGCCCGCGGAGGCGGCCACGTCCATGAGCCTGGGGAACACCTCGGTCTGCTGACCCTTCGTATCATTCTTGGCTAGTGCAGCGGAAGCCAGGATGTCCTTGGGGGGCCTGTACGCCAGAGGGACGTCGACGGATGCAACCTCCCCCTTGGGCCGGACGTATCCGTCCTTGAGTTCGACGGCGCCGGAGTCGGCCATCGCCTTGAGGAGGGCCTTGGCTTCGGACGGGGTCATCCATTTCTGTCCGAGCGAAACGCCCATGACGAATTCGTCTGTCGTCGCAACATCCTTCCCGATCGCGCGGAAGAACGCCGCGGCGCACATCTCCAGTTCCCCGGTCATGTCGACCCCCACCCTTTTCGTCGAAATAACCGTTGCGCCCGGTCCCTCCTATATATGCGCGTGCGTTGTTTGTGTTTTATACTAACAGGGTGGGCAAACGCTTATATCGGATATGCGACTACGAGGCCCCATCCCACATGGTGAGAACATGAAATACACCAGATTCGAGAAAGCTAGGATCATCGGTGCCAGGTCGCTGCAGATCTCCTACGGCGCTCCCGTCCTCGTGGACGTTCCGGAGGGAATGCTCGACCCTATCGACATCGCCATGAAGGAGTTCGAGTGCGACATGGTGCCCATCACCGTCGTGAAGAACTGAGAATAAAGAGGAATCACTATGGCAGACGACGATATTCAGCCTATAGACAGCAACGAGCTCCTGGTCCCCGAAGAGACCTACCTCACCTCCGGTGTCCACATCGGAACCCAGCAGAAGTCCGCTGACATGAAGGAGTTCATCTACAAGGTCAGGACCGACGGCCTGTACGTTCTGGACATCAAGAAGACCGACGACAGGATCAGGGCCGCCGCCGCGTTCCTGAGCCGCTTCAACCCCAACAGGGTCCTCGTCGTCTGCGCCAGGCAGTACGGTCAGAAGCCCGCCAGGGAGTTCTCCAAGGCTATCGGAGCACCTGCCTTCGCCGGAAGGTTCGTCCCCGGAACCCTGACCAACCCCGCCAACCCCAACTTCATCGAGCCCGAGGTCCTGGTCATCACCGACCCCTCGGCCGACAAGCAGGCCCTCAACGAGGCCCTCAACCTGGGAATCCCCATCGTCGCCATGTGCGATGCCAACAACGAGACCCGCAACGTCGACCTCGTCGTCCCTACCAACAACAAGGGAAGGCGCGCTCTGGCCTGCGTGTTCTGGCTTCTGTCCAGGCAGGTCCTCGTCGACAGGGGAGACATCAAGGACCCCGCCGACTTCAAGCTCGAGATCGAGGACTTCGAGGCCAAGCTGGTCATGTGAACGGGCCCCCTCCGGGGGACCCAAAACAAACTTTTTCCACCAATCCCTTTCCTTCTTCCATGAGACTTCCCGCCGTGTCCGGCAGGTTCTATCCATCCGATGTGGATTCGCTCAGAGCATCCATCGACGCGTGCTTCGACAGCCCCTTGGCATCCGGGCGTCCGGGCCCATCCTCCGATAGGAGATCGATCCGCGGAGCCGTCGTCCCCCATGCGGGATACATGGCATCGGGGGCCAACGCGGCCAATGCATTCCGTCTCCTCGCGGAGGACGGCCACCCGGATGCCTACGTCGTGATAGGTCCGGACCATCACGGCATGTGCCCTGTGAACACGCTCTGCTCGGAACCGTTCCTCACGCCTTTCGGTCCGTGCCCGGTCCATGAGGGGATATGCTCGAAGCTGTCGCGCTCTGTCCCGGACATACCGGAGGTCCACAGATACGAGCATTCCATCGAGGTGGAGGTCCCGTTCCTGCAGTACATCGATCCCGATGCGAGGATAGTCCCGATCATGATGAGCGACCAGTCCCCCGAGGCGGCTGTCGTTCTCGCGGAGAACCTGAAGGAGGCCTGCGACGGCTACGATGTGGTGTTCGTGGCATCCACAGACCTGTCCCATTACATCCCGAAGGCGGAGGCCGAGAGGCTGGACCTCATGGTTCTGGAGCAGGTCCGCAGGATGGATTGGCAGGGGCTGTACCGTGTCGTGGCGAAGAATCGCATCTCGATGTGCGGCTACGGGCCGACGGCGGTGGCGATGATGCTGTGCGAAGGTTGCACCCCGACTGATATCAAACATACCGATTCATACGATTCCCTGGGACTGGACCCCGGGTCCGTGGTCGGATATGGTACGGCAGTCTTCAGAAGCTGAACGAACGGTTTATACGCAAAAAGTCACTCGAACTTTCATGGAGTCGGAAAGCAACCAGAACTTCTGCTACCAATGCGGGCACATGCTGACGCCCGAGCAGAAATTCTGTCCGGAATGCGGCACCCGCGTCCCCGGGAGGAATCCCGAGGCTGTAGAGCAGGAGAAGACGGAGATCAAGGAAGCCGTCGGGAAGCAGCTCAAGTGGGCTGCGGCCATGATGCTCGTCTATTCGATACCGTTCCTCGTGATCGGCATCTACGTCGCCGTCGCGGCGGATTCGATGACCGATCTGATATGGAACGATCCCAATACGCAATCGTACATCGAGCAGTACGGTCTGTCCTATGATGAGATCCACTCGTATTTCGAGTACGCAGCGTTCGCATACATCATCTCGTCGGTCTGCGGGATAATCTCCGCCTACCTCTGCCTGAAGAGGGAGCACTACTGGCCCGCCCTCATCCTGTGCATCCTGTCGTTCATGACCGGAACCGCCGGATTCATCGCCCTGTTCATGGGCATCATGGCGTTCTGGATGATCATGGCCGGGAAGCTCGGATTCAAGGAATACGAGGAGAAGCTGGACAGTCAGCTGTCCGGAATGATCAGATAAACGGTTTCCGGTGGGAGGGGACCCCTCCCGCCGTATTCAGATCTTCTTCAGGTATCTGAGATTGGGCTCGTAGACGAGCCCCTTGTCCATCAGGGTGTTGGAGATCTCCTCGAGCTCGATGGCGCTGATGCCCTCGGCCTCCGCGCGCCTCTCCAGCTCGTCCCTCGGAGCGCCCTTGCCGTCGGTATCCAGCTCCTCCAGGAGCTGCAGGATGATGTCCTCCATCTGCCCGTGGTTCTGGCCTCCGTTGGAGGGGCCGTCGTCCTCCATATCGATCTCGTCGGGGATGTCGTCGACGCCCTCGGCGAATCCGAAGTCGATGTCCTTCTCGGGCAGCAGTCTGCGGAGCGCGTTCTGGATGGTCTTCAGGTACACGGCGGAGTCCGGCATCTGCCCGTAGTTGTCCAGTGCGTACAGCATCCCCTCGGCCTGCACGGGGCTCATGCCCATCTTGATGAGGTCGGGGACCTTGGCATCGGGGAGGGAGACGACCTCCTTCATCCACTTGAGCCTGGCCCAGGTGGACTTGGCGGTCTCCAGGAGCCACTCGTTCAGGGTGGCTTCCTCAATCTTGATGATGCGCTCGGGACGGACGGAGACGAACGTCCTGCCGTCGTCGCCGGTGTACGCCCTGACCCTTCCGACCGCCGCGACGTAGCACGGGGGCTCGATATCCGCCATGGCGGCCACGGCCTCGGGCTGGAATCTACCG
>LVVU01000106.1:5617-7333 GCA_006954465.1 Candidatus Methanoprimaticola hominis | reverse complement strand
TATCGGAAACTATGCGCTGTACATCCAGGAAGTTGGCCGTTGCCACCAGTCTTATGATCATCATAGAATCGGAGCCTCCTCTCATTCTGCCGGCAAGCTGTTCATCCCATACCACAAGGCATCCATCACACGATCACCCATAGGCGGTAGCACATGCCGCGGGGAGCCTGGCGGAGATCCTCCGGCTCTCTGGCCAGATAACCTTGGACGTAAAGCCTCGCGGTCTTGCCGCTGACGTTCGCCAGCTCTGTGCCAAAAGCAGCTGCGATATCCTTCGACGTGCATCCCGGATTCTCCCGGATGAATACGATGATGTCATGCGATGTCGGACTCATGATACAGGCTCCGATCAGACTCTTTTCCATCCCAAACTCTTAAATCGGTCCTTTTTCATGGTCCATCAGCTCTTTGTGAGGGGCGCGGTCGGTACGACGGCTGCGCCCTATCCTTCACAAACAGGCTTGAAGACGACCCCTTCGCGTCTGATTTTCTTCAACAATCCCTTGGAGCACATGTCGTCCAGAACACGCCTCGCCGAATGCCTGTTCGAGGCACCGGATTCCAGAACAATGTCCAGAGTGAAACCGTCCGGGTATCTCTCCATGCAATCCCTGACGGCAAGCCTTGCCGGTCTGATCCTGTTGTTCGCAAGGACCTCTGCAGATATCGTACACGTACCGTCATCCAACAAGGTCAGGGTTCCTTCGGAGATCATCCTCTTCCAGTGCTTGCGGACGGTCCTCTGGGATATCACATCGGTCCCGGCGAACATCGCTTTCACGAATGACTCGAATCTCACTGTGAGATCCCCGAGATCGGGCTGCTCCGCTTCGAGCACCCAACAGAGTGCGTAAAGGATCAGGCCGTCGTTGACCTTCTCAACGATCATTTCAAGCCTCCGTCTCAGAGCCGTTCCTGTCCTGAGAGACGACCCGGATCTCTGGCTTTGCAAGGGCGATCTCTCCATTGTCGGTCTCGTATATCGCCACATAGTCGCCCTTCATCGGGCTCATTATCTCGCACAGCATCATCGCACCTCGGCTTTCGTCATGACGATCTTGCCGTCGACTTCCATGAAAATCACAGAAGACTTGCGGCTCTCGATGTTCAACTGCTCCATCACTTTCTGAGGGAGAGTCACCCTCTTGTGTGTGGTCACGGGGCAAACTGCGATTATCTTGTTCATGGTATACACTTCACTTGTGTACAGTAGAATAAGCGAGATAGGATATATAGGTTGCGATGTTGTACAGACTACACAATACAACAATCTAAAAGTGCACTGTTGAACTTCGAACGATAAAGATGGCTTCCAGCAAAGATGTAAAAACCGTTCTGGGCTTTCAGAACTGTGTCCCTGTCCTGATATTTCTATTGGAATCTGGCGGTTCAGCCAAATCCGGATACATCAGGGAAGCCGTTGGCAATTATAATTCGATAAAAAGTGCTGCTCAAAGGCTATCCGATTCTGGTCTGATCACTATTACGGCATTCGGCGGAAAGAGTTCATACATCCTGTATGAGCTTACAGAATTGGGTCGTTTGGTGGCTGAATATCTCAAACGCGCCAACGACTTGATTCTCGGAGTACAGACTGTGGACACCACCACCGGCATCATCGCTACAGGAGACGACCGTGTTGCGCCTACTGCAGTAGCCGATGCCCTGGCCAGTAAACGTGCCGGCAACGCCGTAAGGGGGGGGGGGAAAGACCTC
>LVVU01000106.1:0-5524 GCA_006954465.1 Candidatus Methanoprimaticola hominis | reverse complement strand
ATGAGTATTGGATACTTAATGACACGATAGCGGGGAGTGGTGGATGCAATGAATGAAGCGGTCGATTATACACCGAAAGGAAAGCCTCTGTTGGGCGACAAGGAGATAGAAAAGATAGTCTCTGCTCCGAAATACATCCCGAATTCGGTAGGCAAGGCCTATGATTGGTCTGCGTTCAAACTGGACAACGGGCAGTTCAGAAGGAAGATAGAACTGCTCTGCGAAGGGTTCAGGTTGACGATGGCAATGAGGCAGCTTCAGGACGATCCTCTCGATTTCTCTGTGCTGCTGATCTACTATGATGTCAGAGGCTACAAGTACATCGTCAAGAGGTACAATGGTGACCATGGGCTGCACATCGACAGTCGCACCGGTATCGAAATCAGCGGCCCCCACATCCACACAATCTCTGTGGAATGTCAGATGACCACCCATAAAGACGAGGGTTACGCGGAGCCGACAGATCGTTACAACACTCTTTCCGAAGCCGTGGATGCGTTCATCCGCGATCTGAACATCCAATATGAATCGTAAGAGAGGTGATAAGTCTTGACAAGTTCCGATATCGATCAAATAACCGAATCTCTGAAGAAGGGTGTATGCTCCAAGATATGGTTGGAGCCGAGAGGCGTCGACCGCTTTTTGATTCATACGGGATTCACATTCCAGGACGGAGATGAGCTCCACATCGTTCTCAAGAAGAAGGACGGCAGGTGGATCATCACAGATGATGCACACACTCTGATGTGGCTGTCGTATGAGGATTTCAACCTTTCAGAGACGCGCAGAGCGATACTGAATGTGACCCTCTCGTCCAACAACGTATCCCTCGATGATGGAAGGATCTGCATCGATTGCACCGACAGGGATGCGGGACAATGCCTCATGTCGATGATTCAGGCGATTCTTCAGACCGCTGATCTCCTGTATCTCGGCCGTAACAATGTCCGTAGCACATATACGGATGATGTGAAGCAGCTTATGAGGAATGCACTTGGAAGTAGATGCGAGTTCGATAAGCACATACGCCGTGGAGGAGAGGATTATGTGGTGGATGTGTACGTCGAAGCGACCATTCCGTTGTATGTATTCTGCATTTCTAACAATGACCGCTGCAAAGACGCCATCATCACCATACTATCGCTCAGTCTGGAAGCCAATATGGACTTCACATCGCTGACATTCGTGGATCAGACGGCCAATCTGGGCAAGGAGAATCTTGTGAAACTCACCAATCGTACCGATAAACTGTTCTACAACACACCCGCAGACGAGCTCAACAGGTTCCTGGGGAGAGCAGGAATGCTGACTTCGGACATTTGAATCTCGCACGGATCGCTTCCTGAACAGGGTAGTCTGCTTCACCTGCCTCCCTGCTTCGGCGACTCCGGGTCTGCCGGCCGTGGCGTTCGTGACCTCGATCTTCGAGGCTTCGTCCCTCTCCTTCTCGGTCCTGGGCTTGGCCATCGAGACCGGTCTGACGTTGCCGTAGATCCTGGCCATCACATTCACGGCCATGCCCCCGTCGATGAACAGCCTTGAGATGTGGGAGTTCTCCCAGTTCTGCTCCACGGATCTCAGGGCCTCCTCGCCCTTCAGTCCCTTCCCCCTGCCGTATGTGAACAGCAGGTGGTCCTCATCGGCCATCCTCCTCGCCTCGGACGGCGTGGGCCTCCTCCACGCGTGCTTCCTGTCGTCGTAGACGGCCACGCTCATGTAGTACCCGGTATAGTCCGGCTTGTCGGATCTGGCCATCTGCTCGGCGACCGTGCAGCTCTCCTCTATGCCGATGCTGTCGCGGTTGAACTTGGTGATCACGTTCTTTCTGTCCGGATCCCTGTTCCTCAGCAGATGCCCTCCCTCGTGGGCTATCGTCCCCTGGTTGAGTCCATCCTTCCTGTCCAGCTCGATCCTCTCCCTGGACGGGATGTAGCGTCCGGAGTATCCCACCCCGGTAGGCTTGATGGCGACGGTGGGGTGGCAGGCGGCGAACTTCCTGATATCCTCCGGGGAGTAGGTCATCGCGAGCTCGCGGCGGAACTTCTGCTCCTCGGACGGCGAGGATACGACCTTGATCCTCCCCTGCTCCCTCTTCTGACCCGGGGTCATGCCGGACGGGATGTTCACCTTCGGAGCTCCGGCGGTATCGATGTCCTGGACATCGCAGCATGTGGGATCCCTCCACCACGCCGCGACCTGCTCCGGCTTGCACTTCAGCGGTATAACGGTGTCCGAGGTGTTGTCGTAGTCCCTCTTGGCCAGGCTGATGTTGGGCATCTTCTCGCCCGAGAGCTCGGCGGCGGAACGCCTTTCGTCGTACTCCCTCTGCTTCCGGGCCATCGTCCTCTCGAAGTGCTTGATCAGCTCGCTCTCCGGAACATATCCGTCCGGGCCGACGGGTATGCCGTAACGGGTCTTCGTCTCGGCCATCCACGTCACTTCCTCTTCCTGTCCTCGTACTGGGGGATCCTGCGCCTGTCGAAGAACGCGAAGGTTCCGCCGACCCCGCCGTTCTTCACGCGGGTCTCTATCCTCGCTTCCTTGGCCCTGAGCCTCAGCTGCTCCGCCTTGGTCTTGTTCCTCAGCTTGTCGATCTTCCTCTGCTCCTTCGCCTTCCTCACATCTTCCTCGCTCATCTCTTCTGCCTCCTGATGTTCCTCACGACCTCCTCCGGGGTCGTGCCCGTAACATGTTTCTTCGCCGATCCGCCGCCGATCTTCAGCGGCGGACCCGCATTCGGTTGCCGTTTCGTCTTTCTCGGCGGAGGGGGCTGTTCACGGATCGTCTCCCGTGCACGTCTACCCCTACCTTTTTGGGGATCGGAACGTCCCTTGCCGGCACGCCTCCTCCCCGTTCCCAGTCTGTTCCCGGTCTGCTTCCCGCTCTTCGCTTTCTTCTCCGTCTTCGTTATCCTGAACATCGCAGCCCGCCTCCCGCTGACGAGCCGAGCTCCTCGGCCTCCCTCCCCCTTTCAGGGTTGTATATATACGCGCCCGCGCGACCCCTCGTCGTTTCGTCGGTCGTCGCGGTACTGGCTTCGTCCGACCCGGACGAGGCTCCTTCCTCGAACTTGTAGAACCTGGACTGTATCGTCGTGGCGGCCTCATCCTCGATGGCGGCGATATCCTTCCAGGTCAGCCCCCTGCCGCGCATCCTCCGGACGCGCCTGCACTGGTCCGCGATGCGTATCCTGGTGTAGTCCTCTCCCGGCAGCTTCTCTGGATCGTCGGAGCCCTCCGAATCCCATCTTTCGTAGAACTTCTCGATCTTCCTCGGGAGCTCGTGAGACAATCCTCCCGATGTCGCCACGATGAATCTCTCGAAGGAGAATTGGACGCCGTTCTCGTTCTGTCCGATGGAGAACGATGCCGTGGACTTGGTGTCGTATCCGTAACTGCCCGGTTCCAGTCCCTTCGCGTAGATCCCGCGGATCCACGACGTCGGCTGGATGTAGAGCGGTACCGGCTGCGCCCCCGCCTCCGATGTCACGAACGTGATGCTGCGCGGATCCACGCTGCGGGTGATCTCGGAGGCCCGGTCGGGATCCTTCATCATCTGGCAGGAGCAGTATCCGGATTTCTGATCCCCCGTAGGGAAGCAGCGTACCCTCGGCGTGAGGTTGTTGATCGCCGGAGTCAGGAACATGTTGCAGACATCGAACTTCCTCGCGTTTCCGAGGTACTTGGTCAGCGCCAGATTCTCCTTGGAACCGTTCAGATCGGCCATCATGAAGTTCTGGGCCTCGTCCAGCAGCCATAATATCAGGCAGTTCCCGGAGCCGTGGTCCCTGATGATCCCTCCTATGCGGCGCATCGTCCCGGCCAGCATGTCCTCGTGGTGGACGTGCTCGGGGTAATCCTCCACGGGATCCCCTTTCCCGGTCACGCAACCGAACAATACGTTCGTGACCACCTCCACATGGCGGTGTCCGTAATCGCCCTGGACGGCATGCTGCGCTATCGACAGGGCGGTGGCGGTCTTCCCGCCTCCCCTCTTCCCTCCGAACACGATGGTCTCTCCGGGCTGGAGGAGATCGTGAAGGAACTCTTTCGAACCCATGCCTCACCCTCCGGATTGCTGCCCGGCCCCCTCGTCGTCCAGTCCGATGATGGTGGGCTTCCTCGTTCCTATGAGTCCCTCGTCGCGCATCACCATCTCGTAGACGGTCATCCATGCACGGAATGTCTCGAAGTCCAGCAGTGCGTACGGGTCCTCCGGGAGCGGCATGATCCTCGACTGCGAGATGTACGCTTCCGATTCCCACAGCGATCTGGGGAGGGCGGAGGACAGCGAGAGCTCGAACGTCTTCAGATACGCCACCCGGGTATCCATCGCCTTCAGATGGTCGATGAGATCGGAATAGTCCTGGTTGATCCGCGTCACGACGTTGAGATAGATGTTCCCCGCGGACATGTCGGATATCATGGCAGTCCACCTCTCAGAACCGACATCTTGTAGTCGCGGTCGGCTTCTCCGGACAGCGTTGTTCTGACGGAGTGCTCCCCCAGACCGATGAGGCGTCCGCGATGGTCCGCATCATCCACCCACGATCCGACCAGTCTCCTGCCGAGGATCTGACGCATGAGGTATCTGAGGATCTCCACGGTCTCCAGGATGTCGGCCGGCCACAGCTGCGGGTCGAGAGGCTCGTCGGATTCTATGAATAACGGGGCCTCCGACAGCACGATGTCCACCAGCTCAAGGTCCAGGGATGCCATCGCGTACCCGATCCTCTCGTCGAAGACGCGGCGCAGCTTGTCGCCGTTCTCCCTCGCCAGAACGGTCTCGATGTGCGCGGAGCCGTAGAGCGCCGCCTCCATGGTGCCGTCGTCGGGGATGCTGTACGTCGGCATCGGCCTCACCCCCTCTGCGTCTGCGCTCCTCGGCGATTCTCTTCAGTATCTCCTCCTGGGAGCCGCTGGCATCCGTGGACAGGGACACCAGCCCGGAGACCAGATCGGCGCCGGCGTCGTACCTGGCGGACTGCATCTGTATCTCCAGCCTCGCCGCCCTCTCCTCGGCCGCTATGGCCTCCTCTATGCTGGTCTTGTAGATCTCGTCCTTCACCCAGAACGCCAGATGGTCGTCGGTGACGGTCTGCGAGAAGCGGATCCTGTGCGATGTGACCTCCTGCCAAAGGTACCGGGGCTGCTCCGCGATGATGTTGCGGTTCTCGTCGCGGATCTTCCTGCTGCCGAATCTGAACACGCCGATCGTGATCGCTTCCGTCTCATGCAGCGATACGGGAACGACGTTCAGCGTGACCGGTCTGCGTATGCCGTTGGTGTAGGTGCACACCCTCTGGCGCGCGATATCGTAGAACGGCATGTTCAGAGGATGCCTCGCGCCCAGGAACGAGGATATTATCCCTCCTAACGTCTGGGGCATGACGTACAGGTTCCCGTTGCGACGGTAGTAGACCAGCGGGCCGACGTCCGTCACCGTGAGCGAATCATCGGGCATGTCCAGATAGAACGTGTCCCCCGGACGGCACATGATGTACCCCATCAGATATCCGGAGTCG
>LVVU01000105.1 GCA_006954465.1 Candidatus Methanoprimaticola hominis | reverse complement strand
GGGCCTTGGATATCTCGCGCTTCACCGTCTTCCAGATCTGTTCTATCGGATTGTACTTCGGTGAATAGGGCGGCAGGAATACGAGTTCGATCCCCAGCTCCTCCGCCTTGCCGACAACGATCTTGGAATGGTGGTTCGAAGCATTGTCCAGGATCATCACGATCGGGCGGTCGCCGTTCGCATCGCGAACGGCGATCAGCATGTCGCAGATGCTCGTGGATTTGATGTCTGCGAGCCTTGTCAGAACCGAATTGCCATTCAGTGCATAGAATCCGCTGACCTTCACGCCATCCACGGTATAGTTGGTTATACGATACGGCTTCCCGACACTCCACATGCGTGCCGTGTTGGCATGAACCGCCTTCGTGGATTCATCCAGGAATCCGATGACCGCCGTATCCCGTTCTTCCGAGGTCAGACATGCCATTGTCCCGCCGAGGTTTTTTTTAAAATGTCCTCGGCGTCGTCCGGCGAACGGTAGTCCTTGTCGTAAGGTTTGGCGAAACGAAGGCCCAGATCACGCATTCTGACGGCTATCTGCTTCTTGGAGTATCTCACGCCGTATCTCTCTTCGATGAGTATCTGGACCTCTTCTGTCGTCATGCACCGCTCGGCGATGGCATTCTTCACTTCCTGTAATTGCTCCTCGGTCAACCGGCGAGGCGCTCCGCCTGCGTAATCGGGGATGATGGAATCGATGCCTGTCGCGTTCCACTCGTTCTGCCATTGGTATGCCGTGGGTTTGGTGATGCCCATGATCGCCATGGCTTTGGACATCTCCACTCCTTGAAGTCTCATCTTGATGAAGAGAAGACGCTCGATCGCCCGCAGCTCTGCTTTCTCACCGACCTCGCTTCTCAGTTTCTTCATTGCGACATCGATCTCATCGTTCGTCGTCACGTCATTCGACACAGTCTTGGTAATCGGCCGGACCATGAATGAATAATGCTGTTATAGTTTATATAGTTAGTAAAATAAAATCAGTTATTAACTAAACATCAAAACGCTAACGTTTATCAATATGCGATCATGTCGCTTCCGCATGAGAGGGATCAACACAGGAGGATTGTCCTTCGCGGAGCTCCGTGAACGTGACAAGTACTATGTCGATAAGACCCTCCTCATACGGGACCTCCTGGAGACCGACGATCGCGGCATCTATCTCTATACACGCCCCCGCAGGTTCGGAAAAACAACGAACCTCAGCATGCTGGACGCATTCTTCAATCTGAAATACAAGGGCAGGACATGGTTCGATGGTCTGAAGATCTCCGAACACCCCGAATACGACAGATACAAGCACGCATTCCCGGTGATTCGTCTGGATCTCGGAGGGACCAAGACAACTTCGTACGATTCGTTCCTCAACAAGATGCAGAAATCGATCAGAGATGCGTTCGAACCCCATAGATACCTGCTGGAATGGCAGGACCTCGAGGAGCCTCTCAGAAGTACATTCGACGGTCTCGATAAGAAGAGCGCGAACGAAGACGACCTTGCGAGGAGCATCAATCTTCTCTCCGAAGCACTTGCATCCTACCATGGAGAGAAACCTATCATCCTCGTCGACGAGTATGATAACGCTCTGTCCGACTCGTTCGTAGAACCTCTGCAGGAGCCTGTGGCGGATCTGTTGAGGAGATTGATGCGTGAAAGCATCGAGGATAATGACAACAGAGGGATGGCATACCTCACCGGCGTGATTCAGATCGCCCACCGGAGCATATTCTCGGATCCGAACAACCTGATCTCCAATACCATCTTCTCCGAGATCTCAGACGAGAGATTCGGATTCACAGAGAACGATGTGAAGGATATCCTGACGTACTTCGGAGAATAGAAGAGATTCGAGGAGGTCGAAAGGTGGTACGGCGGATATGTATTCGGAAAGACCGAAGTATACAATCCTTACAGCATAATGAGATATGTATCGAACAGATGCGCACCGTCCCCTTATTGGAAGGACAGCGGATCCAACATCGTGTTCATGAGACTGTTCCAGAGCATGAACAGCGACAATCTCTCCAGCATCACAGATCTTCTGACCGGGAGCTCCATCGAGACGGAACTGTCGCAATCCCTCACCTACGGTACCGTGACAGCCGACAACAAATCGCTCTACAGCCTGATGGCCATGGCCGGATATCTCAAAGCGATACCTGCAAGCATAGGAGGAGAACAGTCTGGTTCGAAATCCGATGACCTCGGCAACGACGAACTATTCGAGATATCCATTCCGAACGAGGAGGTGAGGAAGGCGGTCAAGAGCATAATCGAGACCGTCGTCCCCATCAACACAGGATACTTCTCGGAGTTCATACGCGCAGTGCTCGAAGGAGACACGAAAGGGATGGAGGAGAGATTCGAAGACATCCTCATCCATGGGAACTATCTGAACCTGAAGGAGAATGCGTACGAGGTCATCATGATGACCCTCATGCACTCCCTGGTAGGAAGATATCATGTCGAAACGGAACACAAGAGCGGATTCGGCAGGACTGATATCGTCCTCAGACCCAAAGACGGAACCGTTCCTCCGATGATATTCGAACTGAAAACCTCGAAGAAGGCCGAAGATCTGGAAGCGGATGCCGAGGATGCCATCAGGCAGATCCATGACATGCAGTACTATCGCGGAATGCCCGGTGATGTCAGGATCTACGGCATCAGCTTCTTCTCGAATACGCTGAAGGTCGTTTCCGAAACGGTTCACAACGATACCCCGGAATGCCCGTCAGCAGATGAGATATACCCTGTTCGAACTGGTTGAAAAACCCCGCAGGCCCTGAACCGGGCCCACGAGTAAGAGGATTGGAGGAAAGAGGGGTCGCCCCCTCAGATGCTTGACGAATTCCGGAACGCTGCGATCAGCGCTTGGTCTTCTCGCGGAACTTCTCGCAGCTGTTGATCTTGATATCGAGAAGGTTCTCGATGTTCATCTTGGCGGCGATTCCGCGGGTCGCTCCGGGGACTCCGGTGACGACTCCGATGCCGAGCTCCTCGCGGAGGTCCCTCATGATGAACTCGTCGGCGATCTCGACGGTGTCCAGTCCGAGCTTCTTCGCAACGTACTCCTTGGCATCCTTCACCCTCATGTTCTTGCTGAACTGCATCCTGGCGACGAGGTCGCCGGCGGACCTGATCCCTCCCATACCGGAGGTGAGGAAGTGGGGGAGATCCATACCTGCGGGATCTCCCACTCCGACCTATATGCCGTCGACGCCTGCGATCTCGACCATGGCCTTGCTGGCCCTGGAGACGGCGTCGATGGGGGGCGTCTCGCACATCGGGATTCCTCCGACACCCATCCCCATGTCAGCATGGATGGGGATGTTGGAGGTCTTGACGGCCTCCTTGATGAAGGTGACCGCCCTGGCGATGTTGAATGCGAGGGACTTGCTTGTGTTGCTGTTGACGACGGTTCCGCAGACGTTCGCACCGGCCTTCTCGGCGAGGTGGACGTACTGGTGGGGATACATTCCGGCGACGACCTGGCCCTCGAACTCGATGGATCCGTGGATCCCCATGATGGACTCTCCGGCGAATCCGACCTGGATGTAGGCCTCGGGGCACTGCTCCCTCAGCTTCTTGACCCCGTTCAGGGTTCCGACGCAGTCCGCGTCTCCGGCGGAGCCGGTGGTGTCGAAATTGAATCCGTCGGATCCGGCCGCCTGGAGCCTGGTGGCGACGTACTCGATGTCCCTGGTGACGTGGGCCGAGGCGAGCTCGGACTGCTGCATGGACTCCTCGATCTTGAACTCCCTCATGAGGTCGGCCGGGTTGCCGTAGGGTCCGTCGGGGGCGTAATAGAGACCCTGGTTGGGCATCGCTCCGTAGAAGAACGGGGCGACGATCTCCGCCTGGATCTCCTCCATGGTCTGCATCTCCATGGCGATGACGGGCTTCACGGGCTTGATGGAGTAGTCGGAGTGGGCGAGCTCGAAGGTATCGGCTCCGAGGGCCCTCTCGTGCAGGAGGGCCGCCTCCAGCCTTCCCATGTCCACTCCGTTCCCGGAGTTGCCGTTGTCGCCGGTGAAGTCGAGCTGACCGATATCGTAGGAGAGGACGACCTCGTTCCCGGGAGTGACTCCGACGACCCTGTCCTGACACATGATGATCTCGGCGATGTGCTCCATCTCGCCGTCGTTCAGCTGGGGGATCTCTCCCATGTCGGCTGCGTCGGCGGTTCCCTCGAAGATGTCGTCGAGGATCTGCTGCTTGGAGAGGAGGACCCTCTTTCCGTCCCCCATCCTGGTGTAGTATTCTGCCATGAGAGCACACCTCAGTCGGAAGCGACGGCCTGGGCCTTCCTGGTGGTCTCGGAAGCGGACTCTCCGTAGATGTCGGCTCCGATCTTGTCGGCGTATCCCTGGGTGATGGGTGCTCCTCCGACCATGACGATGATCTCATCGCGAATACCCTCGTTTTTGAGGTTCTCGATGACAATCTTCATCCCGGTCATGGTGGTGGTCATGAGTGCGGACATGCCGCAGTACCTGGCGCCGTTCTTGCACTCGGAGACGAAGTCCTTCAGAGGAACATCCCTTCCGAGGTCGCGGACCTCGAATCCGGCGCACTGGAGCATGGTGGAGCAGATCGACTTGCCGATATCGTGGACGTCTCCCTCGACGGTTCCCATGACGGCAACCCCCTTGGATGTGCTTCCGTCGGATCCGGCGGACAGCTCTTCATCGAGCGTATTCATGGCAGCCTTCATTCCGGCAGCTGCGCTCAGGACGTGGGGGAGGAACAGCTTCCCCCTCTCGAAAAGAACTCCGACGTCGGACATCGCCGCACCGAGGGTGTTGATGATCTCGGTGGCGGGCATCCCTGCGGCGTGGGCCTCGTCTACTGCCTTCCCGATGTCGGGAACCTTGCAGGAGATCAGGGCCTTCTTCAGCTTCTCAGTCTCTGCTTCGTATGCCATTCTATTCCTTCCCACGGGCCCTTTCGGACCTCGTTGGTATTTTCATCTCAACTTGGGTTTATAAAATCAACACATTAAGTTTAAATAGTAGTAAAATTCAATTTGTATCGGAAGTTCAAAAAATCATTACAAATTTTTTATGATAGAAGTTCTAAATCCGCTTTTCTTTATATAGTTAAGTACTTTATTTAAATATGATTACAACAGAAGTGACGTCGACAAAAATGACGCCCCATCAATATGCCCCGTGTTGTTTGATTGCGAGATTCAATTTTTTGATGATGGCCGTTCTATCATTCCGTGAAATCGGTGCTGGCTGCTCTCCATCACGGAGACGGGCTTCTTCTCGCCTTCGCGATAGACCTCGACCTTGATCGGATAGTTGTGTCCCAAGAGGTAGAACAGACCCTCCGTCAGGAATCCCATGACGAAATCGGGAGGCCACGCATCCCAAAGGGTGTTCTTGGAGAGATCCACACGGACATCTATAGGAAGATAAGAGACGACCTCGGCCCGGTCCGGCCCCGAGATCATGTCGCATGCCAGATCGACCATCTCCTGCGCGGTGATCTTGCTCCTCATCCCGAGTACCGTCAGAGCCGTGTTCTTACCGGCCCTCATGAACATCTTGTCGAAATGGATCCCGAGGCATCCGATCACCTCGAGAGCATAGGCGATGACCGCCGAGTAGTAATCCATGCGCCCGGCCTGGAAATCGGCGACGATCCTGCTCAGAGTAGCCGGGCTGTGGTCTCCCGGATCCGTCATGCATAGGATCGGATCGGCCACCAGGGTGTACTTCTTCGGGCTTCCCGAATTGGGATCTATCTTGATGGTGCCCATCGACATCAGCTTGGCGGCTGCCGCGTAGATCGTCGCCTTCGAGATACCCATAACGTCCTCCAGCTCCCCGAGGCTGAGGTCCTTCTCGAACAGAGCATCGAGAACGCCCATCATGGTCGCGTTCGTGAACATCATGGCCTTCCCGTCTATCGAATAGATGGAGAAGGGCTCCGATTGGACATAGGATTCGATTATGCCCTTGTCATCGACGAAGTCCTGCCCCCTGTAGCGGCCCCCCCTGAACTTGATGGACCTGCCGCTGTCCTCCTGCGACAGCCTGTATCCAAAGAACTCCTTCGAATGATAGACCAGCGCCCCCAGCAGGGGGACGATGATCAATGGTATGTCGGAGATGTCGCTCTGCTCGCTCTTGAATGACAGATTGAGGGAATCAATGGAATCGAAATCGATGGTGACGTCCTTGGGGCATCTGGCCTTCAGCGACGCAATCAGACGGTCCCACCATGCCCTGTCGGTGATCCCGCGGGTCAGCTCCCCACCTACATGGAACAATCCGAGGGTGATGTTGAAGCCGCTCTCCATGAGGGACACCCCGTACAGGGACAGGTCCTCCCTGGGCGTGCACCGGCCGTTGGTCATGATGCGTGTGACCGATGCGGCCCTCGCGTACCTCTGCCAGTCGCTCTCGGTCCTGCTCCTGAACAGGAGCCTTCCCACGATGCGGTAGACGGCGCTGCGGGCATCGTCCTCGCAGACGTCCTGGGTGATGACGCCCATGCGCTGCAGCTTCCCCAGATTCCCCTGGATTGTGGATTTGGGCAGGTGCATGATGGCGGCCGTCTCCGATGGGGATATCGACCTCGCGCGCATCTCGTCCAGAAGATGAAGGCTCAGCTCGTTGGTGACGATCTGCACGCCGTTGCGGTGCGTGAGATACACCTCGTACTCGGAACTGTAGCCGGCATCCGTCATGGCCGAGGGATAATGGAACTCGGTTAAAACTGCGTCGGAGCGGACGGAACCGCATATACAGAGCCAGTTTATGACTTGTTTATATAGAAGTTCTGACACTATCAATAAACATGGGCAGAGATGACCTGATCAACACGACCCGTGCGATCCTGGCCAAGGCGGGATTCGACGTCTCCTCAGCCCTCACGATCAGAGGGATCTGCTTCGACGTCGTGGCGAAGCTCGACAGCAAGGTCCTGATCGTAAAGGTCCTCAGCAACGTCGACGCCTTCTCGAAGGAGAATGCGGGCGAGATGAAGACGCTTGCCGATGCGCTCGGCGCCACGCCGCTGGTCGTCGGGGAGCGCTCGAGCTCCGGGGACCTGGAACCCGGGATAGTCTATTCCAGATTCAACATATCCATTGTCTCGAACGAGACGCTGGCGGACCTCCTCCTGGAGGATTCCCCGCCGTTCATATTCGCCGCCCCAGGCGGCCTGTACGTCAAGCTCGACAGCGAGCTCCTGAAGAAGACCCGCGAAGGCATGGGCATGAGCCTCGGCACCATGGCCGAGATCGCAGGGGTGTCCAGACGCACGATCCAGATGTACGAGGCGGGGATGGGCGCCATGATCGACGCCGCGCTCCGCATAGAGGAGAGCCTCGGGCTCCCCATCATCGAACCGATAGACCCGTTCGAGTTCAAGAACGCGGAGAGGGAGAAGGAGCAGCGCGAGGAGCACATGCCCGTGGACACGTTCGCCGTCAACCAGCTGTGCAATCTCGGATTCTCCGTGAAACCCGTGATCCGCAGCCCGTTCGAAGCGGTATCGTCCAACAGCAAGGCTCTGATGCTCACCTCCTACGGACCGGACGACGAGCATCTGGCTCAGAGGGCGCTGGTCGCATCCGACATCGCCCGCATCGTGGACAGGTTCTCCATCCTCATCGTCGAACGCAAGCACGACAGGGACAACATCGACGCCACGGTTGTGGTCTCCAACGAGGAGCTCAAGAAGATAGACGCTCCGGAGGAGTTGACCCAGCTGGTGGCCTCCAGAGGTACCAAGAAATGATCAGCCTCAGCATAGGAGACTGCAAGGTGGACATCCTGCCGGTGGTCAACGGACTGGAGTCGGAAGCCGAGAAGGTGCGCTCCGCGTACGGCAGATACGAGGCGTACGGCATCCCCCTCGGAGTCGAGGGGATACAGGCCCTGAAGGACAGGGTCCGCCTCGAGGACGAGTTCGAGGTGAGCGAATTGGACATCGCGTACGCCAACAAGATGTTCGATCTCACAGGCGAAGAGGTCGTCATGCCCTCTCCGGCCATGTGCACCCTCGTGGACCTCGTCACGGAGGGCGACGGCAACGTCATCGCCCTCGACATGAACGACGCCCAATTCACCGACATGTACTGCGACACCGTGTCCGCATTCGATTTCGTCAAAGAGCACGGCCTCGCGAAGAAGGGGATGAAGCGCCGCTTCTCATCCGATACCCCCGAGGCGTTCGCTCTCGAGTGGGACGCGTTCGTCAACACCGTCAAGGGATACCGCAAGGTGTCCGAGAAGCGCGAGGAGTTCATCGCCGCGCAGATCAGGGATGTGGCGAGATACAGGAAAAGCCTCCTGGTCGTCATGGAAATCGAGCGCGCCGAGGGCGTCGCCAGGCTGCTGAGGTGACATCATGGCATGCGACAGATGCGGAGAGGCCCGTGCAGAAGGCTCGAGATACTGTGCGTTCTGCGGGGAGGAGCAGAGGGACGACTGCCCCGATTGCGATGCATTCCGGTCCGGAGGGGCGCTGTACTGCGGCTCCTGCGGCAAGAGGCTGGGACATCCGCCCGTTCAACGCCCGACCGAACCAGGATCGGACATCTCCCTCGCGAAGAAGCTCTGCCTCGTCATGGTCCCGATCGCAGCGCTCCTCCTGATCGCGGAGTTCTGCTTCATGATCGGAGGCACATTCACCGTATTCGACTGGTGCGCGACGCAGAGCATGAACATCCTCGGACTCGTTCCGAATCTCGTGGTCCTGACGACGATCTCCGGAACGGCGCTCCAGGTCGCATGGCTGCTGATCGAGGCATCCGTCATCCTGTCTCTCGCGCTCGTTGCATATCAGACATGGAAGGGAATGTCCGAGGAGGGCAGGGCCGAGGAGAAGATCGAGAAGACCCCTCTGTACGGGATCGGATACATGTTCGCCGCGATGATGGCGGTCAACATCATAATCATGGTCGTCAACATGATGTTCGGGAAATCGATCGAGATCCCCGACGGCATGGACACGGGCAACACGCCCGCCGCCCTGCTGGAATTCGCAGACGCCGCCGTTTGGGAGGAGGTCATCTCGAGGCTCGTCCCCATAGGCATCCCGATGGCGATCGTCGCTCTCGCAAACAGGAGGAGAGGGTGGCCCGCCTACATCCTCGGAGGCTTCGGCCTCAGCAAGCTCGCCGTCGCTCTGATTCTGATCTCGTCGCTGATGTTCGGATTCGCCCACATGAGCGGATGGGGCATACTGAAGGTCGCTCCGACGTTCTTCACCGGCATGATGATGGGCTGGCTCTACTGCAGGTTCGGGATACACACGTCGATCGCGTTCCACTTCCTGGTGGACTATCTGGCGGTATCTCGTACACCGGCCTCCAGATCCCCGTATCGCTCGCGACCCTGGTCGTGATGGCTGTGGGATTCGTTGCTCTGGGATTGATCATCCTCAGGCTGAGGTCGATCAGGGAGGATGTGAAGGCGCTGCCCGATTGGATACCGGATCAGGAGAGCATCTTCTGCAGGCGCGGAAGCGACTGAACAGCCGATTCCATGCTCTTGGACTCGATTATCCAGTTGCCCCTGTAGCCGGACATCCTGCGGATGACGTGAGCGAAATCGATATCCCCGTCCCCGATGGTCAGATGCTCGTCCGTCTCCCCGTGGTTGTCGTGGATGTGGATGTTGACGATCCTGTCGCCGAAGGTGTCGATCATCGCATCGATCTGACCCATCTGGCATGGCCTATGTCGAAGCATATTCCGAAATCGGTTCCGTCGACGATATCCGCCAGCTGCTCCGCGGTCCTTCCGAGGAAGAACGGGAATGCCGGCATGTTCTCTATCGCCACGGTCAGGTCGTACTCGCGAACAACGCGGTCCATCACCCTGAGGGATTCCTTCGCACGGGCGACCGCCCTCTCCTCGAGTCCGGGAACGGACATGGATGTCAATCCGGGATGGACGGTGACCATCCTCGCACCCATCTCCGATGCCGCCGCGACGGTGGCGAGGGTCTCCTTGACCGATGCCTCCCTGAGCCTGTCGCTCATGGCCGCCGGATTCCAATCGCAGATGGGCGCATGGACCTGGAATCCCAGTCCCTTGGACTCCAGGGCCTTCGCGATGCCGTGCGGATCCCTGTATACGCTGTGGTCCGCCTCCGAGAAGATCTCCCAGAGATCGAAATGCTCCGACACGGGGCCGACCCAGTCCGATACGGGGCTGTTGCTGAAACCCGTGCAGGAGACTCCGATCAGATCTTCACCTCCTCGCCGTCGACCGTGATCGGGGCCACGCGGTCGATCAACCCGAGGAGGTCGTCGTCCTCGACGAACACCTCGATGGCTCCGAGAACGGGATTCCGGTCGGCGAAGGAGACCTTGCCTACGGTGGCGACCTGCTTGTTCAGCATCATCCTGGTGCGATTGCCGCGAACCCCCGTGATGAGGATCGCACGGGTGGCATCGAGGATCTTCTGCTTGCGGATGAGCTGGGAGAAGCGGTCCAGGCCGGGCGCCTCGCCTCTGAACCCCTTGCCGTCGGATTCCAAGGTCGCATCGGGGAAGATGGACATTATCGCCGCGCGTACTTTCTCGGGGTCCTCGCTGGGATTCACCGGGCAGGAGATGCTCACAAGGGTCATGGATTCGACACCGACTGCGGAGTATATAAACAAAAAGAAAAACGGGATGGAAGCTCCGGAAAACGATGCTTGTCCGACAGCAACAACAACCAATAAACGCCCGATTCCCATGCGGGCGTCATGAGGGAGGAGATCCTATCTGCGGCCGCGAAGAGGAAGCTCTTCTTCACTCCGGATGCTATGGAGATGATCCTCTCCAACGACCATCCGATGGAGTTCACCAACACCGTCTTCTCCCACCTCGCCGACAACGTGATGTTCGTCAGCAAGAAGGACATCATGGACTGCATCGCCGGCGACAAGATCCTGTTCGAATCCCCGAAGGAGATCGTCCCGCACAACAAGTTCACCCCCGACATCCATGTCATCAAGGGCACGGACATCACGGGGGAATCCACCTGCGAAGGGAAGATCAACGATTTCGCCCAGTACTTCAGGGCCCGTTTCTTCACGCTCAAGAGGCTGGTGGAGAAGCGCAACGACTTCGGGAAGGCCATGGACATCTCCCGTGCCAAGACCCTCGACCGCGATGTGAAGATCGTCGGCATCGTCTACGAGAAGAGCACCACCAAGAACGGCCACACGATGCTGACCATCGAGGACGATACCGATACGATCAAGGTGTTCATCTCCAGGGATTCCCCCCTGGCCTCGGAATCCTTCGTCAACGACGAGGTCATCGGCATCCAGGGGAAGCCCAATCGCGAAAGGACTATGATCATCCCCGAGAAGATCTACCGCCCGGACATCCCCCGCCACAACCAATGGGAGCCCTCTGACACACCGTCGAAGGTCGCATTCCTGTCGGATGTCCACGTAGGGAGCTGCACGTTCCTGGAGAAGGACTGGTACAAGATGATCGCCTGGCTCAAGGCCAACTCCGTGAAGGACGACATCAACTACATCGTCTTCCCCGGAGACGTCGTCGACGGCATAGGAGTGTTCCCCGATCAGGACAAGGAGCTCATAATCAACGACATCGACGACCAGTACGCCAAGCTCGCGGAGTACCTGAAGGACATACCGGACCACATCAAGATGATTATCCACCCGGGGAACCACGACGCCTGCCGTCTGGCGGAGCCCCAGCCCGCACTTAACCAGAGGTTCACGAAGGGATTCGACTCGAACATACTGATGGTCGGCAACCCGATCTACCTGGATATCGAAGGCAGAACGGTGCTGACCTACCACGGCAAGAGCATGGACGACTGGATCGCCGCCGTTCAGAACCTGACCTACGACAATCCGCTGAGCGTCATGAAGCAGATGTGCGTCAGGAGGCATCTGGCACCCATCTACGGACAGAGGAACGCCCTCGCCCCCGAGAAGAAGGACTACATGTGCATGGAACTGGTCCCGGACATCTTCGTCTCCGGCCATGTGCATGGAGCCGGACAGGAGATCTACAACGGCGTGAGGCTCATCAACGCCTCGACATGGCAGTCGCAGACCGAATATCAGAGGCAGCACAACTTCAACCCCGACCCGGGCATCATGCCGGTGGTGGAGCTGGGCAGCGGAAGGATCAGGATGCATAACTTCCACGAAGAGACCTGAAACAGCGATTCCTGAACGGATGTGTCCCTTGTTTAGACGTCGAACTCAGGACTTTTCCCCACCTCTATATATACATAAGGACGGTTGAACAGGAACCAATGAGCGAGCGCAGGAAACGCTGGGGCGACCGTCGCGACGCATATTGGCTCCGCGATGTCGACGGGCTGCATGCGATCATGCCCCACCTCATGGACAAGCGCACCGACGCCGAGGTCTTCGTGAATTACGAGTTCGACGTCACCGCCCTCATGGATTTCATCGAGGAACGGAACGCGGAGGAATCCGGGAACCGCACCAAGTTCTTCCATTGCATCATCATGGGCGTCGCCCGCCTCATACAGCTCCGTCCCGATCTGAACATCTACGTCTCCGGACGCAGGATGTACATGCGTCACAAGACCTCGATGGCCTTCATCGCCCGCAGGGACTTCGAGGACGGGAGCCGCGAATCCCTGATCATCACGGAGGTCGATGACGACTGGTGCCTCCACAAGGTCACCGATGAGATCACCGGATCCGTGAACAAGGTCAGGGGATCGGATTCCTACGGCGTCGACAAGACCCTC
Source organism: Candidatus Methanoprimaticola hominis (assembly GCA_006954465.1). Classification (GTDB taxonomy): domain Archaea; phylum Thermoplasmatota; class Thermoplasmata; order Methanomassiliicoccales; family Methanomethylophilaceae; genus Methanoprimaticola; species Methanoprimaticola hominis. Next base: position 2,015 of record LVVU01000105.1, on the reverse strand, counting down.
GATTCCCTGGCGAGGATCCCGCGTCCGCTGCTGATGATCCTCGCAAGGATCGTCAAGATACTGGATTTCTACGGCAAGGCCCCGAAGTCCGTCACGAAGGGGGACCCGAACTTCTGCACAGTCCTCCTTTCGAACCTGGGATCCATAGGATGCCCGAGCATCTACCATCATCTGAACAATTACGGAACCAACTCTATCGCAGTGACCATCGGTCCGGTCCATTCCGTAGAGGTCTTCCGCGAGGACGGCACCCGCGAGATACGCAGGGTCGTCAGCGCAGGGATCACCCTGGACGAACGCATAGCGGACGGGATGTACTTCGCCCGCTCCCTGGAAGTCCTGCAGAACATCCTTTCCAAACCCGAACTACTTGATATTCCCATGGGGGATAAGATTGAGCTTTGACTGTCACATGAAGACTCCTTGGCTGAATTCGTCGGGAAACCTCCCTACGCATCTAGAATACCCTGACTGCTCCATGGCCGCCATGGTCGAGAGGACCGCGAAGGAGCACCCGAATCTCTGCGCCTACGTATTCTTCGGCAGGAGGACGAGCTACGCCCGCCTTCTGGAGAAGATCGAGGAATGCGCCAGGGCCCTGCGCGCCAACGGCATCTCCAAAGGGGACAGGGTCTCCATCGCCCTTCCGAACTGCCCCCAGGGCGTGACGATGTTCTACGCCGTGAACATGATCGGAGCGGTGGCGAACATGATCCACCCGCTCTCCAGCGAGAAGGAGATCGAGCACTTCGTCTCGGAATCCGAATCGAAGCTGGTGGTGACCCTCGATCAGTTCTACGGGAAGTTCGAGAACGTCAGGAAGGAGATCGCGCTGGACAAGCTCCTCATCACCTCCATCAAGGACGAGGTCGGACCCGTCGTCCGCTTCGGCTACAACATGACCGAGGGGAGGAAGCACGAGAAGATCCCGCCGGAGGCGGACATCATCCTGTGGAACGACTTCCTGGAATCCGGAAGAACGTACATCGGATAGTACAGGGACGATGCCGATTCCCATGGGACGTCCGTCATCCTCTATTCGGGAGGCACCACGGGGGTCAGCAAGGGCATATGCCTGAGCAGCTACAACTTCAACGCCCTGGCCAAGCAGATCGTCAGCGTCAATCCGGGATACAATCCAGGAGACAAGATGCTGGCCGTCATGCCGATATTCCACGGGTTCGGCCTCGGGATCTCGATCCACACCTCCCTCTGCCAAGGAGGGAACTGCATCCTGGTGCCCCGTTTCACGCCCGACAGCTACGTCAAGCTGATGCTGAAATACAGGTGCAACTACATCGCGGGAGTCCCCGCCCTGTTCGAGGCGCTGATCCGCATGCCCAAGATGAAGAAGGCGGACCTGTCGTTCCTCAAAGGGGTCTTCTCCGGAGGAGACAGCCTGTCGGTGGAGCTGAAGAGGAAGATGGACCGCTACCTGGACGAACACAACTCCCCTGTGCAGGTCAGAGAGGGGTACGGGACGACGGAATGCGTCACGGCATCCTGCCTCACGCCCGCCCACCGGTTCAAGGAGGGTTCGATCGGGATCCCTCTCCCGGACATGTACTACAAGATCGTGAAGCCCGGGACCTGCGACGAGCTCGAATACGGAGCGACCGGCGAGATATGCGTCGCCGGACCCACGGTCATGCTCGGCTACAACGGTCACGAGGAGGAGAACGCGAACACCCTGAAGCAGCATCCCGACGGCATGAAGTGGGTGCACACCGGGGACCTGGGCGTGATGGACAAGGACGGCTTCGTCTACTTCAAGCAGCGCCTCAAGAGGATGATCATCACCAACGGATACAACGTGTACCCGTCGCAGCTGGAGAACGTCTTCGACTCCCACGACAAGGTGCATATGAGCTGCGTTATCGGGGTTCCCGATCCCACCAGGCAGCAGCGCGTGAAGGTCTTCATCATGCTGAAGAAGGGGATCGAACCGTCGAAGGAGATCGAGGCGGAGCTCATGGAGCATGCCGGGAAGAACATCGCGAAGTACGCTCTTCCGA
>LVVU01000104.1 GCA_006954465.1 Candidatus Methanoprimaticola hominis | reverse complement strand
GTGGTCAGCACGCCGATGATCCCATCGGCCACATCCTTCTCGATCGCTCCGCCGGAAGCGGACTGGTAGGCGGCGATCTTATCGTTCTTCATATCCCTGATCCTTTTGTAGAGATCGCGGTTGGCATTGGAGAGGCACTCTCCGGAGAGGACCTCGATCTCGGACCTGGTCAGTATCCTGGCGGCGTCGATTTCGCTCATGGATTAGTAAATCTGAAACCTCGGTATATGAAACACCGCAATGATGGATGGATGATATGGACATACCTGATTGCTCACCATGCTGGCCTGTCCCGGATGACGCAGGATTCGGGAAATCTCGAGTTCAGGATGCAGCGGGTATACATCGCTATTAAATACCTGCCCGAGTTCTCGCGGAAATAACCTACCGTATTTCTCTCTTCCGACGTCAAACCATAGTCGAAATTGACATCGAATTCCTCCCAATCCAAGGAATCCAGTCTCTTCGCCGATACGGACAGATCCGGACTCGAAACAGCCTTCCCCGTGCGCATGCGTATGACCGAGGATGCTACGCGTTCCAGTGTTGCGAGATCCGCCTCGAGGTCCTCCACGTCCTCCTCGCAACCATCCAGCTAGAAGGACAACCTTCCGACGAGCTTCCTGAGGCGGTCCATCATCAGGATGTCGGAGTCGATGAGGAACAGATCGCTCCCGATCCCCTTGTCCGCTTCGCGCATAGCGATCTTGATCAGAGGGATCTGCCTGATGAGCTCCCCGTTCATCATGATGAATCTCCTCTCATCAGCGCTATCGCGCTCGCTCAGGCCGGAGATGTACATGTCGTACATCCACGGAGGCATGAAGGATACGCTCTCGGAGAACAGAGCGGATTGGGAGCATATCGTGGAGAAGTCGTTACGAGCGAAATTGGCCATCGCGCGAGCGCGGGCGATCTGTTTGACTATCTCATCCACCCATCTGTAGCGCTGGATATCGGACAATCCGGGTTCGAAGGTCACCTTGGCGGTTTCGCATCCCTTGCGCATTATGACACGACCGAGCACCTGGAGATCGAGTGAGTCGAATATCATAATAACACTTCGTGATTAATAAAGCTGGTAACTTAATTCGGTTGATTATTATCCAATTGCTTTTTGACACCAGAAGCGATGTTATTCTCCACGATCGAATCCAGCTTCCTGGAGATCGAGATAGCGAGTCTGAAGCAGCCCTCCTTGGAATCACAGACTCCGGACATGCCCTTGCGTATGGTATACGGGGAGAATCTCACATTCGACCTGGAGCTGTCCAGTTCAAGGATGATGGAATCGATCTTCTTGCAAGTGCTGCGGATGTATTCGTCCGTGCACGCTCTGAACAAGGCGCGCTTGCCATCCACGGAATCGAAGGCTATGGGATCACCGTCGATCATCACGCGATAGCCGACTATCTCGGAGTAGGACAGGACAGGGATGGAATAGCTGGGCCACGGGCCTTTGAAGAAGAGCTCGTGTTCGTCATCAAAACGCAGATCTCCGTAGGATCCCGATTCGACGAATGAATCGACCCTGTCGAGTAATTCCCTGTCCTTCATGTGGCCTGCTGTGATATCCTCGGCAGATAGGCCGTCGAATCCCGAACGGACAGGGACGCAGTAGCGGCAGACATAGCCTTCGCGGATACGGACATCCCCTTCTCTGCGCTTGCAGACGAGACACGTACGGTCCATATCTTCCTTCCCTACCCTTCTCAGGCGCATGGCTGGAGGATGCGTCCAGTGTATTAATTGACTTGGGAGCGGAATCCCCTGGGGATCCCGATCTTCAGCGTCTCCTCATCGAGCGAATAGCCGAGAGAGCGTGTGACGGTGAGGACGTCTCCGGTAGGAAGGGAGATTCCGTCCCCGGGATCGAGAGTCGCATCCTCCTGCAGGAGGTAGAACGCCACATCGACGAGGATGTCGCGGACGGTCTGGAGATCCCCTTCGAAATTGACGACCTCGAGCTCCTCCTTGCCGAAGACCGTGAGGCCGCGGGTATATCCTCCACATCCCTCCTCCGATTGGTAGAGGCCGAACCACACCCAATCCAGAAGGGGTATGGTGCCCTTGCGGATATGCTCCGCCTCCTCGAGATAGGATCCGGGGCTGACGACCGTTCCGGTGAAGTACACTCCGACCACGTTGTCGAGCCTGCATGCGGCGGCGACGAGCTTGGTGTGCAGGATCCCGGCATCGATGGGGAATTCGCCGTGATTGACGAGCGCTACGAGGAGATGGGAGCGATGCTTCTCCGTTGCATCGAGAGCGCCCTCCCAGAGGTAGTTGTTCCTAGCGTTCTCCTGGGCCTCTCCATCGGGGACCTGTCCCTTGATCAGATTGTATGCGACGAGATCCCCGCCGTGTTCGAACACCAGGCTCCCGTTCTCGGTTGACTGCCTGCAGGGGATGCCCCAGTCATCGGACAGCGCCTTGCGTATGACCTCGTAGTCGCAGTTCTCGTCCGATAGAAGGACGAAGGCCACGAAGGGGCCTCCCTTGTAATTGGGACGGATGGGCTGGAGATCCTCGTCGAACGGTATGGTCTGAGGGTCGTTCTCGAAATCGCCGAAGCTGAGCATCGGTCTCAACCTGCGGTCTATCGTGAGACCGTAGAGAGATGCGTTCTGCCTGTCCGGCGGAAGCATCTTCCTAGCGGCGGCCTCCATCCCCGGGATCGAACCGATTATATTGCGCAGCCTGTCCGCAGGCATCTTGGAGAGGTAGGCCTCGTCCATCGCGAGGGTGACCATTATCTGGCCCTTCGGACCCTCCTTCATGAAAGTGCAGTAGGGGTGATCGGCGATCCATCCGGAAGGTCCGAGGACCTTCTTGATCTCCTGGAGCGCCTTGGTGTCCACGACGATCCCCATCACGGCTTCGGCCTTGGCCGCCAATGAGGGGTCGTTGCTCTCGAATGCGAACTCCACTGACTGAGGGGCGGGATCCGCAGGATCGGGACGGACCTCCATGACCTCCAGGGGGGTGCCCTCCTCGATATCCCTGACCAGCAGCTCGAACTCCGGATCGGCCGGCATGAGCTCCAATCCCTTCTTGGCTGCGGCCAAGGCGCCGTCGCGGTCGCCGTAATGGGATCTCAGGCGTCCGAGGGTCAGCCAGTTCCACGGATAGGCGGGCTCCTCGGATACTCCACGCAGAACGTACTCAAGAGCGAGCCTGAGCTTGCCGCAGTACATCAGGGAGTTGGCGTAGCGATAGAACCACTGTCCGCATCCCGAGTCCTGGTTCTCGACGCGGGAGAGCCATTCGCACGATGTGTAGCAGTGCTCGTAATCGCCTATGTTCAGACAGGCGTATGAGATCCATAACGCGATCTCGAGATCGGAATGGACGTCGTCCTCGTTGAACCTCTTGGCATCGAGACCATCCGCGATCGTCTTCGCGATGCTCTCGAGGAGCCCTTTGAAATCGCCCGAGTCCTCCTCGATGAAGGATTCGAAGGTCTTGATATCATCTGGTCCGAGGATGCCGGTCCGTGCCATGAGCGGAGGTATCGGAAGCAGGATAATATTGTTCTCGTCGGCTCGAGCCGATACGGTCCGTATCCGCTTCCTTCTCCATGGGGTCCCCGAGCCTGCGGACGGTGAGGACGGCCCAGGTGCCGAGTATGGCTGCACCGGCGATCTCCGATACCGTGAGGCCGTACCATATCATGGACAGGTCGCCGAAGGTCGAGAGCGCAGCACAGATCGGCACTCCGAGCATGTGCATCATCACGGTCGCGACGAGGGACCTCGTCCCCATGCCCAGGGATTGGAACATGCTGGAGGATGCGTAGCTCACCGTCACGAACGGGATGAACAGCGCACCCACCCTGAGGAAGGCGGTCAGCTGTTCACCCAGGTCCTCCATCCCTTCGGAATACGAGAATAGCACCGATATCTGAGGCGCGAAGACCAGGAGGATCACGGCCAATACGATCATGGTGCAGGTGCCGTAGAGGACCGAGAGCCTGTACGTCTGTCTGAACTTGTCGATCCTTCCGGCACCGTAAGCTGCGGCGCATATCGGGACGATGGAGAATCCGAAGGACATGGCGGGGATCATGACGATCTCCAGCGCCCTCCATCCCGACGAATACACAGCGATGCCGTTGACAGGGTCCAATCCCAGGATGATCCTGTTCATTATCACAGCCACCAGGGACATGATGATGAACTCCATGGATGCCGGGATGCCGACCTTCATTATGTCCCAATCCAGCCCCTTATCGAAACGGAACCCCCTCAGAGGGATCCTGACGAACGTGTCCTTCTTAATGAAGTACCAATAGAGGCCTATGACCATGCTGACGGTCATGGATATGGACGTCGCCCAAGCCGCTCCGGATATACCCCATCCGTAGATATAGATGAAGATCGGATCCAGGACGATGTTGATCGCGGCACCGACGACCTGGATGTTCATGGCGCGCTTCGATGCACCCTCGGATCTCAGAAGCCCGCTGAGGATGGATCCGATCAGGAACACGGGGATGAAGAACAGAATCGGGATCGCGTACTCCATGCACTCGTCCAGGTATTCCCCTGCGCCGCATATCGAGAGGAGGGGTTCCGCCAGTAAGAGGAAGGCGACGGTCATGACGAGGCCTCCTGCGAGTCCTATCATGACGGCCTGGGCCGCGACCTTGGATGTCCCGTCGTAATCCCCGGCGCCAATGCGTCTGGAAAGGGCCTGGGATGCTCCCACTCCGATGCCATTCCCGAATCCCATGACGACGAAGAACAGAGGGAACACGACCCCCGTTGCCGCTAGAGCGCCCGCACCGAGTCCGGCCAGCCAGATCGCGTCGATCATGTTGTTAGCCGACTGGACCACGGTGGCGATCATCATAGGGATGGCCATCGCTATCAACGCCTTCTTCGGATTCCCGAGAAGGGTCTTCACATCATCCGTCTCTACGATATGATCGCCCATGCGTGCCCCTTACAGGCCGGATATATGTATGTTATGAACGAAGCCGATGGATATCCAGTCGTTCCGAACGAGAAGCCCGAGAAGGATGAAAGGATCCAGGAGGATCCTTGAAAAGAGGTCTCAATCGTCGAGGGACGATGCCGTATGGCCGATCCCGATCTCCATGGCACGGATGAGATGCTTCTCGGCCTGTTCGATCTTACCGACCTTCATAAGAGCGCCCGCGAGATCGTGGTGGAGGGTCATGAGCACCTCCGTGT